>CBIHMQ010000101.1:0-7420 GCA_966211075.1 uncultured bacterium | reverse complement strand
CGAGCGACTTGCCGATGTCGTGGACGTCGCCGAACACGGTCGCGATCACGACCTTCCCCTTGGTGTGGCCCTCGATCCGGTCGAGGTAGTTCTCGAGCCGGGCGACGGCGCGCTTCATCACTTCGGCCGACTGCAGGACAAAGGGGAGGATCAGTTCGCCGGCGCCGAACTTGTCGCCGACCTCCTTCATCGCCGGCAGCAGCACGTCGTTCAGGGTCGGGACCGCGCCGATCTTCTCCACCGAGCGGTCGATCCAGTCCTCGACCCCGTCCTTCTTGCGGCGCAGGATGTGCCAGTGCAGGGCCTCCTCCGGCTCCATGCCGGCGGTCGGGTCGGCCGCCTCGTCGGCAGTCTCTTCGCCCTTCGACTCGAAGTGGGAGATGAAGCGCTCGAGCGCGTCGTCGCGGCGGTTGAAGACGAGGTCGTCGGTCAGCTCCCGCTCCTCGTCGGGGATCTCCGCGTAGGGGGTGATGTGGTTGGGGTTGACCATCGCCAGGTCGAGCCCGGCCTCGACGCAGTGGTGCAGGAAGACCGAGTTGAGGACGGCGCGGGGTCGCGGCGAGACGCCGAAGGAGACGTTGGAGACGCCCAGCGAGGTCTTGACGCCGGGGAGCTCCGCCTTGATCCGGCGGATCCCCTCGATCGTCTCCACCGCCGAGGGCTTCCACTCCTCGTCGCCAGTGGTGAGGGTGAAGGTGAGCGCATCGAAGATCAGCGCTTCGGGGTCGAGCCCGTGCTCGTCGCAGGCGATTTCCTTCAACCGCGTGGCGATCTCGACCTTGCGCTCGGCGGTCTTCGCCATCCCGACCTCGTCGATCGTCAGCGCGATCAGAGCCGCGCCGTGCGCCTTCGCCAGCGGGATCACCGTGTCGGCCTTGGCGCGGCCGGCCTCGAGGTTGATCGAGTTGACGATCGCCCGGCCGGGGATCGTCTCCAGCGCCGCCTTCAGCACCTCCGGTTCGGTCGAGTCGACCTGGATCGGCGCCGGCTGGGTCAGCGAGACCCGCTTCACGACCGCGCTCATCTGCTCGTCCTCGTCCTGGCGCTCGGTCAGGGCCACGCAGACGTCAAGCACGTGGGCGCCGCCTTCGACCTGGTCTTCGGCGACCTGGACGAGACCGTCGTAGTCATCGGAGAGCAGCAGCTCCTTGGCCTTTTTCGAGCCCTGCGAGTTGACCCGCTCGCCGACCAGGGTCGGCCGGGGCTCCTGGACCAGCGGGGTCGAGGTCATCATCGAGGAGACTTCGAAGAGTCCCGGCGCCGGCCGCTCCCCGGGCGTGTGGCCGCCGACCCGCTCGCGGATCGCGGCGATGTGCTCGGGCGTGGTCCCGCAGCAGCCGCCGACGATCCCGACCCCGTAGCGCTCGACGAACTCGCCCAGCGTCGCGGCCAGCGGCTCCGGCTGTTCGGGGAAGATCGTCTCGCCGTCGGGGCCCTGCAGGGGCAGGCCGGCGTTGGGGATGCAGTGGACCGGCAGCGGGCTGTGCTCGCCGAGGAAGCGGATCGCGTCGCGCATGTCCTCGGGACCGGTCGAGCAGTTGAGCCCGATCACGTCGACGTCAAGCGCCGCCAGCGTCGTCAGCACCGCCTGGATGTCGGTGCCGAGCAGCATCTTGCCGCCGTTGGGGAGCAGCGAGACGCTGGTCTGGATCGGCAGCCGCCGGCCGGTCGCGGCGAAGGCCTCGCGGGCGCCGAAGATCGCCGCCTTGACCTCGAGGATGTCCTGGGCGGTCTCGATGATGATCAGGTCGGCGCCGCCCTCGACCAGGCCGCGCGCCTGCTCGGCGAACACCTCGACCAGCTTGCCGAAGGAAATGTCGCCCAGGGTCGGGTCGGTGGACGCCGGCAGGAACCCGGTCGGCCCGATCGAGCCGGCCACGAAGCGATCGTCGCCAGCCGCCTTGCGGGCGATTTCCGCCGCCTTGGTGTTGATCTCCAGCGTGTGCTCGCCGAGCCCCCACTCGTCGAGCTTCAGCCGCGAGCCCTGGAAGGTGTCGGTCTCGACCGCCTCGGCGCCGGCTTCCAGCATCGAGGTGTGGACGCCCTCGATCACGTCGGGCCGGTTGAGGACCAGCGCCTCGTGGCACTTGCCCTCCAGCCCCCCGTAGTCCTCCTGGCCGAGCTCGAACTGCTCGAGCGTCGCGCCCATGCCGCCGTCGAAGACGACGACGCGCTCCTTGGTCGCGGCTATGTAGTCACGCTCGGCCATGACCTGAAGAGGCTACCGGGGCGCTGGATCGGCGAGCGACCGGAGCTCGGTGGCGCCTGCCTCGGCGTCAGGAGACGATCATGGTGACGACGCCGGAGAGGCTGGCGGCGAGGAGCACGCCCACGAGAATGTCGAAGCGGCGATTCAGGATCGCGAAGTTCCGATTCGTTTCGTCCCGCAGGCCCTTGATGTCGCCATGGATCTGCTCGAAGCGCTTGTCGACCTGCTCGAAGCGCTTGTCGACCTGCTCGAAGCGGGTGTCCACGCTCTTCGCGAGGTCGTCCATGCGGTCGTCGGTCCAGGTCTGCCTCATCGCTGCCATGATGCCAGGTACTGTAGACAAGAAGATGCGACGCGTGGTGCTGGAATGTAGGAGCTGCGTCAATTCTTCTTGGCGGAAGTGTGCCCTTGGCCCTTGGGCGGCAGCGTGCGCCCTGGTCAACCTCGCATCCCGAGGCGACGCTTCAGGTCACGCGCGTTGAAGGCCTGGGCGATGCGGCCGACGAGGCCGCGGCGGGCGCGGGTGTAGGGGTACCAGGTCGGTTCGCGCTTGCCGCCGAAGCGGGTGATCACGACCGACTCCGGGCGGCAGTACTTCTTGATCCCGCCTTCGCCGTGCCTGGTGCCGATGCCGGACTGCTTCCAGCCGCCCATCGGCACGTCGGAGGCCAGGTAGTTGACGAGCACGTCGTTGACGTTGACGGCGCCGCACTCGACCCGGCGGGCGACCCGCTCGGCCCGGTTGCGCTCGCCGAAAACCGAGCCGGAGAGGCCGTAGCGGCTGTCGTTGGCCATCCGCAGCGCCTCCTCGGCGTCGCGCACCTTCATCACCCCGACCACCGGGCCGAAGGTCTCGTCGCGCATCACCTTCATCGAGTGGTCGACGTCGACCAGCACCGTCGGCTCGAAGAAGTCGCCCGGTCCCGCGACCGGCTTGCCGCCGGTCAGCGCCCGGGCGCCGCTGGCGAGGGCGTCGTCGACGTGGTCCTTGACGATCGCGGTCTGGTTGGGCGAGGTCATCGCGCCGACGTCGGCGTCCCAGCCGGTCGCGTCGGGGCCCTGCCTCAACACCCCGACTTCTTTGACGAGTTTGCCGACGAACTCGTCGTAGGCCGGCTCCTCGACGTAGATCCGCTCCACCGACATGCAGATCTGGCCGGAGTTCATCATCCCGCCCCACGCCGCGGCGTTGGCGGCGCGGTCGAGGTCGGCGTCGGCGAGGACGATCATCGGGTCCTTGCCGCCGAGCTCGAGGCTGACCGGGGTCAGCGTCTCCGCTGCCCGCGCCATCACCTTGCGGCCGGTGCGGTCGGAGCCGGTGAACTGGATGAAGTCGACGTTGTCGACCAGGGCGCCGCCGGTCTCGCCGACCCCCTGCACGCACTCGAGCACGTCGGGCGCGCCGATCTCGCTCTTCCAGGCCTCGACCACCTCGGCCAGGCCGAGCGGCGTGAACTCGGACGGCTTGATGACCACGGCGGCGCCGGCCTGCAGGGCCGGGATCGCGTCGCCGAGGGCGAGGATCAGCGGGAAGTTCCAGGGGCTGATGATCCCGACCACCTGGTGCGGCCGGTACTGGACGCGCAGCTTCTTGGAGGCCAGCAGCGGGGAGTGGGGGCGGATCTTCTCCTCGCCGATGAACTCGGGCGCCTTGGCCCCGTAGAAGTTGATCAGGTCCGCCAGGTAAGCCGGCTCGTTGGAAGCGTCGGCGCGGACCTTGCCGGTCTCCCTCTGCATCGTGTCGAGGACGCGGTCGGAGTTGTCGAGCAGCCAGTCGCGCAGCTTGCCGAGCCAGTGATAGCGGCCCTCGATCCCGATCGCCTCCCACTCGGCCTGGTTGGCGCGCACCCGGGCCACCTTCTCGGCGACCGCTTCCGGGGAGTCGATCGCGACCGTGGCGACCCGCTCACCCGTCGCCGGGTTGCTGACCTCGAAGCTTTGCTCGGCTGCGGCCCCACTGCCGCTCACCGTCTTCGTCTCGATACCGGTCCCGACCGTGCCGCTCTCCACCGCTGCTCCCTTCGTCGCCCTCTGCAGTTTGGCTGCCCAGCCAAACTGTACCCCGGTTCGGTGAGCCTGGCGAATTACCTGGAGTCGGGGCTATTTGTGCTCGCGAGCGGGCGAGCAGAGGTCGGTCAACTAGTCCGGCCCTGACTTCTCGGACGCTCTCGTCGGTGCGCCGAGCGCGGGCGTCGAGCCGTTGCCATGCTCGCCCGTCGTCAGCCGAGCAGGTTGCTGACGATCAGGCCGGCGAACCCGGTCAGCAGCGTGCCCAGGATTACCTCGAAGCGCCGCTCGATCGTGGCGAAACGGTTATTCACCACGGCGCCCTGCTTCTCGATCGCCACGCGGAGTTCCTTGCCCTGCTCCTCGATCTTCCCGCGGAGTTCGGTGCCCTGGTCCTGAACTTCGCTTTTCAGGGCGTCGATGCGCTCGTCAACCCGGTTGAAGCGCTGATCGACGTGTTCGAAGCGCTTGTCGACTTGCGCGAAGCCGGAATCGACCTGCTCCTTCAGATCGTCGATCCGGTCGTCTGGCCAGTGCGTTCTCATCGCTGCCATGATGATGCCAGCGTAGACAAAAAGATGCAACGGGTGGTGCGGGGAAGGTGCCAATCGTGGGGCGGCAATCCGACGGAACTGTCCCGTCACCTTTCAACTAGCCGATAGACCGGGCCGTCGAGCGAGGTGATGTAGAGGTGGCCGCGAGCGTCTTCGCCGAAGGAGCTGGGGCTGGCGACGCTGAGGCCGAGCTTGCGGTCGCGGCCGGCCCGTTTCAGGTGGGGGACGAGGCTGCGCAGCTCGCCCTCGCAGAGGTCGGCGTAGACGTAACGCTTATATAGAGAACGGAGGGCGCGGTCGCGGACCACGTAGCCACCGATGATCGAGCAGCTGCCGCCGCGGCTGTGCGGGTAGGCGAAGATCGGCTTGACGGTGCCGCCGGGGTCGGGGGTGTCGCCGTTCTCGTCGTCGTAGGGGGAGCGGCCCTCGAAGGCGTCCCAGCCGAAGTTGGCGCCGCCGGCGGCGGCGACGGTGGTGTAGTCGAGCTCCTCGAAGTCGTTCTGGCCGACGTCGCCGATCGCGATCCGCGGCTGTCCGGAGCTGACCGTGTCGAAAGAGAAGCGGAAGGGGTTGCGGAGGCCGTAGCTGTAGATCTCGTCGCGGCCCGGCTTGCCGACGAAGGGGGTGGAGGCGGGGACCGAGTAGGGGTCGCCGCCGGACGGCCGCGGGTCGATGCGCAGCAGCTTGCCGAGCAGCGAGTCCTTGTTCTGGGCGTTGTTGGGCGGATCGCCGGCCGAGCCGCCGTCGCCGGTGCCGAGGAACAGCAGGTCGCCGAGGAACTGCAACTGGCCGCCGTTGTGGTTTGAGTTGACGGGGTGGGGGATGAGGATGACCTGGCGCCGGGACCCCGCCGCCGCCCGGGTCGGGCTGCGCCGCTTGAATTCGTCGACGCGGATGTTGCCGGCCGGGTCGGTGTAATAGACGTAGAAGCCGCGGCTGCTGGCGTAGTCGGGCGGGAAGGCGATCGAGAGCAGCCCTCGCTCGCCGCCCGAGGAGATCTCACCGCTGAGGTCGAGGAAGGTCCCCCGGCGCCGTCCCCCCTCGAGGGCCATCACCCGGCCCTCCTGCTCGACCACGAAGAGCAGCCGCGGGAAGCCCGGCGCCGCGGCGACGTAGACGGGTTCCTGGAAGTTGCCGACCTGCTTCAGCGCCAGCTTGCCCTTCGCGGCCGCTGCTTTGGCCGGCTGCTGCGAGCCCCTGTGCTGGGAAGGCTCCTCAGCCGAGCCGCAGGCGGGCAGGCCGAGACAGAGTGCCGCGGCGCTGAACAGGACGGTGACGAGGCGCGGTCTCACAGGCGAGACGGTACCCGCCGGCCGCCGCGGCTACTCGCCCTTGTTGCCCTGGCCGGAGCCGCCGCCGATTTCGACGACTTCGCCGCTCGGCGTCACTTCGGTTTCGGGCAGGTCGCTGGTGATGTCGACGACGAAGGAGCCGCCGGGGGCGACGCCGCCCCTGGTCTCCGCCTTGATGTCGCTGGCGAGGCCGGCGCCGACCGCGTACTCGATCGTGTAGTCGCCGGCTTTGACCGCGACCAGCTTCCAGACGGCTTCCTTGGTCTCACCCCGTTTCAGCGGCCCGAAGGCGTAGGTGCGGGGGTTCGAGGTGGTGGCGCCGCCCGGATCCTGGGAATCGCCCCGCTTCGGGTAGCCGGCGGCGAGGACCCAGACCGGCCGGTCCGGCTGCGCCAGCCCCGCCGTCGCGTCGCGGGTCGCGAACGGCACCGAGGAGGCCGAGCCCTGCTTGCCGGCGATCGACATCGTCACGGTCAGGTTGGGAACGGTCTCCTCGCCGCTGTTGCGGACGCCCAGTCGCAGCAGCGAGGTCTGGCCGAGCTGCTGTTCGGTCGGGAAGCTCGCCTCGGTGACGCGCAGGTCGTAGGTGCCGGCCCGTTCGTTCGAGTCCGACGAGGATTCGCCGCCACAGGCGCCAAGCAGCACCGCCACGGCCACAGCGGCAACCCCGGTCGCGGTGGCTCGGAGGCGGGTGCGCCGGGAATATCTTCCGGTCCCCCGCAAAGCGGCCGGAACATACCACGCGCTTTCCCGTCCACAGAGGCGTTTGGGGCCCCCCTGGTCGGGTTAGCGGTATCTCAACACTCTGCCGCTCGATGGGCCTGACCCATCCCATAGACTTCCCGGCTGAGAGTGGGGCGTCGCACACGCGTGGGCGCGGCTCGTGGAGGAGAAATGGTCGGAACCGCAGTGAACAGGGCGTTTGCGCCCGCCAGGTCGCTGTTCGAGCAGGTAGGGGACATGATGATCCTCACTGCTCGCACGCTCGTTTCCGCGGTCAAACCGCCCTACCCCTACGGCGAGGAGTTCATTGGCCAGTTCCTCTTCGCCCTGCAGCTCTGCTGGTTCCCGCTGCTGGTCTCGACGGTCGCCTTCGGGTTCGGGGCGCCGGGCCTGCAGGCGGCGAACGTGTTCACGCTTTTCGGCTCTCTCGACCGTCTCGGCGGCTTCTTCGTGCTCGCCTCGATCCGCGAGTTCGCGCCGTTCGTTACCGCGGTCGTCGTCGCCGGCGTCGCCGGCACCGCGATCACCGCCGATCTGGGAGCCCGGAAGATCCGCGAGGAGCTCGACGCCCTGCAGGTGCTCGGCGTCGACCCGATCAAGAACCTGGTCGTGCCGCGCTTCCTGGCCCTGATGGT
>CBIHMQ010000100.1:0-7456 GCA_966211075.1 uncultured bacterium | reverse complement strand
GCGTCGAGCAGCGCCACGAAGTCCTCCTCGAAGTCGTTCCGGGTCACCCCACCCGGCTCTTCCGACCGCAGCAGCGCCCGCAGCGCCGCCGCCCCCGGCCGCCCCGGATAGCGCTCCAACAGCTGGGGCACCGAGACCCGGCTGGTCCGCCGCCGCACTTCCATCTCGTTCCAGGCCCGCTCCAGCTCCCGCGGCCTCGCCGACCCCGCGAGATCGAAGACGGTGCGCGCCACGCAGGTCACCGGGATTCGGTCGACCACCTCGATCTCGTCCTCCGCCAGCGCCCCTCGGTGCACGGTCATGCCGGGCGCCCCACGGTGCGCGGTTGGCCTCGTCAGCTCGGGGAGAGCTGACGGCGCCGAGATGAGGCGCCAGAGCTGACCGGCAGCCCTGTGGCTCAACACCGCGGATCGTCCACAGGCGAGCACCGCCGCCAACCACCTTGCCTCCTGGCTGATGACGCGGTGCCCGACCGCATACACGCCGCGATGGAGTGGATGCAGCTGGCCCCGGGCAAGCCGACGGTCTATCGCGCTCCTCGCGACACCGCGATCGAGCAGCTGCGTCCGGGCCACCACCCCATGCTGCAGCTCCGCAAGCTCCGCCAGCACCCCATCGACTCCAAGCCTCCCGTCCTCCCGCCCGCTCCGACCGTGCGCGATGCGTTTGCTTCGCATGTGAGGGCAAATGCAGCTCGCACCATCGGGACGAACGCGGCTAGCGTCGGGCATGCGACCCAGGCTGACGGGCGGCGGCGCATTTGTGGTGCGCAGCGTGTGCCGAGTTCGTCAACTCGGAAGCAAACAAGGCTCCAGCCCGCCGTTACCGCCTCTGGCTTTGATCCCTTCAAGTGAAGGTGGGTGCCTGCTCCCGGGCCCAAGGGACCAAGGAGACGGTGGCTCCCGCGCCGTTTGTGTTGGGTCAAACGGTGAGACGGCTCTCGTACGGGCTCGAGCCTTGGCCGAACCGTAGCACTGCGGCCAGGGCGCCAGCGGGCGCCGCGGCCCGCGCTTAATACTCGTCCAGGTCGAGGTTGGAGAGGAGCAGCTCGGCCTCGCTCCAACTGTCCGGCGGGACCCGCAGGGCGATGTCGCCGAGGCCGAAGCGGTCGAGCGGCCAGTCGGCGGTCAGGACCGCCTCGATCCCGGCCTCGATCAGGGCCTGGTGCCAGGCCCGCGCGGTCCGCACGTCGCCGAAGTCGCGGACGACCTCCCAGGAGTCGTAGCCGGGATCGTCGACGAGGACCGGGGTTTGGCCGGGACCGGGAGCCGAGCGCCAGCGCCGTGGCATCCAGTCCCGCAGGCCCATCAGTGCCCCGGCAGTTTGCGCTCGTGGAGGCTGACGCCGAGCTCGCGCAGCTGCGCGGTCTCGACCGGGGCCGGGGCGCCGGTCAGCAGGTCGAAGCCGGATGCGGTCTTCGGGAAGGCGATCACGTCACGGATGGTCTCAGCCCCGCAGAGGCGCTGCACGATCCGGTCGACGCCGTAGGCGATGCCGCCGTGCGGCGGCGCCCCGAAGCGGAGCGCCTCGAGCAGGAACCCGAAGCGGGCCTCGGCCTCCTCGGCGTCGATCCCCAGCGCCGCGAAGACCGCCTGCTGGGTCTCGGCGTCGTGGATACGGATCGAGCCGCCGCCGAGCTCCTGGCCGTTCCAGACGACGTCGTAGGCCTGGGCCCGCGCCGCGCCCGGGTTCTCGGGGTCGAACTCGCCGGCCGGGGCCGTGAACGGGTGGTGCAGCGAATCCCAGCGCCGCTCCTCCTCGTTCCACTCCATCAAAGGCCAATCGACGATCCAGGCCAGCTGGTGGTCGTCGGGGTCGATCAGGCCGAACTTTTCGGCCAGGTCGATGCGCATCTGACCCAGCACCGTGTCGGTGACCTTGCGCTGGTCGGCGACCAACAGCAGCAGGTCGCCCTCCTCGGCCCCCAGCCGGGCGTTGAGGTCGGCCAGCTCGGCCTCGCTGAGGAACTTCGCGGTCGGCGAGCGCCAGCCGTCGCCCTCGCGGAAGGCCCAGACCAGGCCCTTGGCGCCGAGCTCCTGGGCGCGGGAGATCAGGCCGTCGAGCTCGGAGCGCGGCATCTCGCGCTTGCCGGCGTTGAGGCCGCGGATCGATCCGCCACCGTCGAGCACCGAGCGGAAGACCTTGAACTCGGTCTCGCGCAGGGCGTCGCCGAGGTCGACCAGCTCGAGGCCGAAGCGCAGGTCCGGGCGGTCGGTTCCGTAGCGGTCCATCGCCTCGTCGTAGCCCATCCGCCGCATCGGCAGCTCGACCTCGGGGCCGCCGACCGCCGCGAAGACGTGGCTCAACAACCGCTCGTTTACGTCAAGCAGGTCCTCGACCTCGACGAAGGACATCTCGACGTCGAGCTGGGTGAACTCGGCCTGGCGGTCGGCCCGGGTCGACTCGTCGCGGAAGCAGCGCGCCACCTGGTAGTAGCGCTCGAACCCGGCCACCATCAGCAGCTGCTTGAAGAGCTGCGGCGACTGCGGCAGCGCGTAGAAGGAGCCGTGCTGAAGGCGGCTGGGGACGAGGAAGTCGCGGGCGCCCTCCGGGGTCGAACGCGTCAGCACCGGGGTCTCGACGTCGAGGAAGCCCTCACCGTCGAGGAACTCGCGCATCGCCCGGGTGACCCGGTGGCGCAGCATCAGCGCCTCGCGCATCGGCTCCCGGCGCAGGTCGAGGTAGCGATAGCGGAGCCGGGCGTCCTCGCCGACCTCGCCGGAGAAGCCCTCGACCTGGAAGGGCGGCGTCTCGGCGTCGGCGAGCAGATCGGCGGCGGCGACGCTGAGCTCGACCGCGCCGGTCGGCAGCTCCGGGTTGACGGTCTCCTCGGAGCGCCGCACCACGGTGCCGCTGGCGCTGAGCACGTCCTCGGCGCGCAGTTTGTGGGCCAGCTCGAAAGCCTCGCCGGAGGTGTCCGGGTGGAAGACCAGCTGGACGATCCCGGTCCGGTCGCGAAGGTCGATGAAGATCAGGCCGCCGTGGTCGCGGCGGCGGTTGACCCAGCCGGCGACCCGCACCTCGGAATCGACCCGGTCCGGCAGCACCTGGCCGCACCAGATGTCGCGGAACCCGTTGGCGCTCAGCGGCGGCGCCGCACTCTCCCCCGCACCGCGCGCGGCGGCCTCGCTCTCGCTCACGATTCCCCTCCAGTCATCTCGTCGACAAGGTTGGCGGTATCGGCCGGGCGCTGCTCGCCGCTGGCCATGTCGCGCAGCTGGGCGCTGCCGTCCGCCTCGAGGATCAGCACCTGGCGGGCGCCGATCCGATTGGCGTGCTTGAGCTGGCCCTTGAGGCCGCGGCCGGCCAGGTCGATCTCAGCCGAGAGGCCGGCGTGGCGCAGCTCGGTGGCCAGCGCCATCGCCCGCTGCCGCTGCGACGGGTCGGCGATCGCGACGAAGGCGTCGCGGCCGGCCGGCTCGCCCTCCTCGTCGATCGCCAGCAGGATCCGCTCGATCCCGGCCGCCCAGCCGATCGCCGGCGTCGCCGGGCCGCCGAGCTGCTCGACCAGGCCGTCGTAGCGGCCGCCGCCGCCGACCTCCGACTGGGCCCCGAGCCGGTCGCAGACGAAGGAAAAGATCGTCCGCGTGTAGTAATCGAGACCGCGGACCAGGGTCGGGTCGACGGCGTAGCCGATCCCGGCCGCGTCGAGCAGCGCCCGGACCTCGGCGAAGTGCTCGGCGTCCTCGCCCTCGAGCCGCTCGACGATCGTCGGTGCGCTCACCATCACCCCCCGCGTCCCCTCGTCGTCGGCATCGAAGGCGCGCAGCGGGTTGACGTCGATCCGCTCGCGCACGTCGGTGGACAGGTCGCCCTCGTGGGCGTGCAGGTGCGCTTTCAGCTCCTCCAGGTAGGCGCGCCGAGAGTCGAGCGAGCCGAGGCTGCCGAGCCGCAGCTCCACCCCGGGGACGCCGAGCTCGCCGAGCAGGTCGGAGAGCAACATGATCGTCTCCGCGTCGGCCAGCGGCGAGGCGGTGCCGATGCACTCGACCCCGAGCTGGTGGAACTGCCGGTAGCGGCCCGCCTGCGGGCGCTCGTGGCGGAAGAAGGGGCCGAGGTAGGAGAGCTTCACCGGCTGCGCCAGCTTGTGCATGCCGTGCTCGACGTAGGCGCGGCAGATCGGCGCCGTTCCCTCGGGACGCAGGGTGAGGCTGCGCTCGCCCTTGTCCTCGAAGGTGAACATCTCCTTGCGGACGATGTCGGTCGACTTGCCGACGCCGCGTTCGAACAGCTCGGTGTCCTCGAAGGCCGGGGTCGCGATCGGCTCGTAGCCGGCGCGGGCGAAGATCGCCGCCGCGGTCGCCTGCAGGCGGGCCCGAGCGCGCCCCATCCTGGGCAGTACGTCGAAGGTCCCGCGCGGCGCCTGGTACTTGCTGGCCATCGCGGCGACCTTACTTACCGCCCGCGCAACGCGCCTAGCGCGCCAGCGAGGCGAGGAAGGGGTTGGAGGCGCGCTCGGCGCCGAGCGTCGTCAGGCCCATGTGGCCGGGGTGGACGACGGTCTCGTCGGAGTGGCCCTCGAGCAGGGTCGCGATCGACCGCATCAGGGTCGGGCCGTCGCCGCCGGGCAGGTCGACGCGGCCGACCGAGCCCTGGAACAGCACGTCGCCGGAAAAGATCGCCTCCTCGCCCCGCACCGAGTAAGTGACGTGGCCGGGGCTATGGCCCGGGGTGAAGATGACGTCCAGCTCGAGGCCGGCCAGCGAGAGGGTCTCGCCGCCGGCGACGGTCTCGTCGGCGTCGTAGCTCTCGTAGGGGCCGAAGCCGTCCCAGGGGACGAAGGCCATGATGTCGGCGAGGATCGGGACCTCGATCCGCGGGCAGTAGACCGGCGCCCCGGTTGCCGCCGCCACCGGCGCCACCGCGCCGATGTGGTCGAAGTGACAGTGGGTGAGGAGGATCGCCTCGACCTCTCCTCCCATCTGCTCGACGGTGGCGAGGATCCGCTCCGATTCCTCGCCGGGGTCGACGATCAGCATCCGCTCGCCACCCTGGGGGCGGACGAGGAAGCAGTTCTCGGCAATGGCGCCGACCGTCAGCATCTCGACGTCGAGCGCCATGACGTTAACTCCCTCCCGCTCGCATCCGCTGCCGCTCGCGCCGCCGCCAGAGGGTCATGTCGATGAAGTAGCCGGCCGGGATGTAGAAGGCGAGCATGAAGGCGCCGAGCGCCAGCGAGACGCCAACCGGGCGTTTGAAGATCAGTAGCAGCAGCACCGCGAAGACCACCGCGGCGAACAGGCCGCGGGTGATCGAGCCGCGCCAGGTCGGCGGCAACTCGCCCCTGGCGGCGGGTTTGCGGTTGCTGCGGGCGCGCGCTTTGGCCTCCTCGCGGCTGCGAGGACGACCGGCGCGGCGCTTGGCGTCGATGCTGCCGCCCTGGGTGCCGCGGCGCTTGCGTTGGCGCTTCTTCTTCGTCTGAGCCATGCCCGTGAATTTAGCCGCTCGCCGCCGTCAGCCGCCGCTCGATCACGTGGCGCTCGGGGTCGAAGCCGCGCATCGGCACGTCGGCCGGGTAGCCGGCCAGGGCCGCCTCCGGGACCAGGCCGACCAGCTCCGCCTCGACCGGCCGGGCGCCGAGCGGCGACGCCAGGTCGCGGACCCGCTCGACGACCGCGCCGAGCGGCACCGCCAGCGGGTCGTGGACGTTGGTCGAGATCTGGCCGCGTCCGTTGGAGAGGACCAGCCCGATCGCCCGCACCCCGCGCAGCCCGTCGCCGGACTCGCGCAGGCCGGCGGCGACCGCGCGGGCCAGCTCCAGGTCGCCGCTGTCGAGCTCGACGTTGAAGGCGGCCAGGGGAGGCCGGGCCGTGACCAGGGTGGCGCCGGCGCTGCGGTGCGGCAGCTGCGGGCCGAAGTCGGGTCGCAGCTCGCCGGACTCCATCCGCAACCACAGCTCGCTGAGGCCGCCGTTGCGGAAGTAGGCGCGCTCGCCGCGGTCGGGACGGCGGGCCAGCTCGCCGTAGAGGAAGACGGGAACGCCGAGGCTGCCGAGCTGGGTGGCCGCGGCCACCGCCTCGGCCCGGGCCACCTCGCGGTCGGCCGGGTCGATCCAGACGAGCGGGCAGACGTCGAGGGCGCCGATCGCGGGGTGGGCGCCCTCGTAGACGCCCATGTCGATCGTCTCCAGCGCCTCCTCGGCGCCGGCGAGCAGCGATTCGACCAGCGGCCCGGGCCGGCCGGCGAGGGTGAAGACGGTGCGGCTGTGGTCGGCGTCGGAGTGGCGGTCGAGCAGGGCGGCGCCGCGGCTGAAGGCGGCCTCGAGCCGGGCCAGCCGATCCCGGTCGCGGCCCTCGGAGACGTTCGGAACCGCGAGCAGCTCGGGCATGGCGCCCAGGCTAGAGCAGCAGCTCGCCGCCGCTGAGGATCGTGCGGCCGTCGATCTCGACCGTCGGTTCGAGGATCACGCAGTCGAGGTGGACCGGGACCTGGACGGTGCCGCCGATCGCGGCCGAGGCGCCGAAGGCGACGTGGGCGGTGCCGAGGATCTTCTCGTCCTCGAGGATGTTGCCGGTCAGAATCGCCTCGTCGTTGGTGCCGATCCCGAGCTCGGCGACGTTGGTGCCGTCCTTGCCGTGGGCGGTGAGCAGTCCCATCAGCGTCTCGCCGTCGCTGCCGGTGGCGGCGGTCAGGTGGCCGCCCTCGACGGTCAGCGAAACCGGCGTGTCGAGCAGGCCGACGCCGGCGATCGAGCCGTCGATGACGAGCGTGCCCTCGCCGGTCCCCTCGACCGGCGCGATGAAGCCCTCGCCGCAGGGCAGGTTGCCGAACGCACCGCGGGTGCCGAGTTCGCCGCCGTCGGCGATCGCCATCCGCCCTTCGAGGCCGAGCCGCAGGTCGCTGCCATGGGCGCAGGTGATGCGCGCCTCCGAGGCCTCGTTCATCAGTTCCGCGACCGCCCAGCCGAGCCGCCGCGTCTCCTCCAGATCGCCGTTCATCAACCGCGCCAGCATCTCCTCGGTGACGCCAGGCAGCGAGCCGATCCGGGCGCCGGCTTCGCTGGCCAGCTTGCGGGCCGCGGTGTGCGAGAGCGACTGGATCGTCGCCGCCAGGACCACGTCCGCCCGCTCCATCGCCGCCGCGACGACATCGGGTGGCTCGGCGGCGGCCGAGTCGCGCTCGGAGATCACCGCCAGGGTCGCGTCGGCGCCTTCGCCCTGCGCCTCGATCCGCATCAGCGCGCCGATCTCTTCCGTGACCGGGTTGCAGACCACCAGCACCTCCTCACCCGCCGAGACGCTCATGCAGTCGCGAATGACCGTCCGCACCGCCATGTCGAGATCCGCGCCCACGGCGCAACCCTAACCAGCCGACCCGACCGGTGCGAAACTTTTCCCTGCAACCCACGGACCTCAGTCGTCGTCGCGCCGATGCCGGATCGCTCACCCCTCGAATGGCGGCAGCCAGCAGCCATCCCGAAAGGATGGCACCCGCCCGCGAGCAGCCAGCAGCATCC
>CBIHMQ010000099.1:0-7514 GCA_966211075.1 uncultured bacterium | reverse complement strand
CTGCTGCACCACGGAGAGATCTTCGTGGTGCCGACACGGGCGGCGCTGCGGTTCAGCGACCTGCTCGACCGCTGACGACGAGGCGCCGGAAGCCGGCTCGCAGGCGCGAGCCCAACTCGGCCGCGGCGGCGGCGCCGGCCGGGTCCTCGTCGTCGTCGCCGGTCGCGAGAATCACCTCGCTGGCCGGGAAGCTGCCGAGCTGGTCCTCGACCGCCTGGACCAGGTCCTCGTCCCCGACCCGCGCCTCGGCGGCCACGCCGACCTTGGCCAGCGAGGCGATGGTGAGGACGAGCCGCTCCTGGGCCGCCCGGCGGGCGGCCTCGACGTCGGAGGCCCAGCGGTCTAGGAAGCCGATCCGGGCCGGCGCCAGGACCAGCACCTCGGCGCGGCGCTCCCCCGCCCCTGCCTCCACAGCGATCTCGCGCAGCGCGTCGGGATCCTCGACGGGCTGGCTGAGGACGAGCAGCAGCCGCCTGCCGTCCTCGCCTGGTGGTCGACCGATCCGGCCGCGCGGACGCTGGGAGACCGCGACGGCGACGATTGCCACCGCTGCCAGGGCCCCGACCGCGGCGCCGAGGGCGGGCCCGACGAGCAGGAAGGAGGCGGCGATCGGAACGGCGATCGCGGCGACGATCAGCGGCAGCTTCCAGGGCGTCACGGGAACAACGATGGCATGCCGCGAGCCGAGCCCGGAGCCGGACGGGTGAGGACCGAGCCGCGCCGCTCAGGAAGTCAGCGGCGCCGCCGCCTCGGGCGTGGCGACGACGAACGAGAAGCTCTCCTCGAGGTAGAGGTGCACGGCCTCGGCGTCGTGGTGGCTGTATCCGATCGAGAGGTCCTGGCCGGACTCGAAGAGGAAGTCGCCCCCGCGCAGGCTGAGAACGACGCCGCCGCGCACACCGGGAGCCCAGACGATCGGGCCACCGCAGAGGATCTTCGCCAGGTGGTCCATCAGCGGGTAGCCGCCGTGCTCGGCGGTTTCGATCGCATGGCGGTGCTCGTCGGGGCCGAGGGCGAGGCCGTAGGGGCCGCCGACGCCGCCCTCGCGCAGCGCTTCGACGGCGCGGGCAACCGAGCGCGGGTAGTCCTCGCCGCTCTCGCCGAGTGGCCGCGGCTCGACCGGCGAGGACTCGGCGATGCCGCCGATCGCCGCCCCCTCCCAGCCGTGGAAGACGGCAACGTTCTCGGCAACCGCGATCTGGCGGGCCGCCCGGTCGAGCGACTCGAGGTCGGCGTCGGGGGCGCCGCGGTCGTCGTCGCGCAACTCCGACAGCGAGACCGAGAACTCGGCGCGCAGCTCGGCGAGCGGCAGGATCCGGCGCTGGGCGGCCGCGACACCCTCGCACGGGGCGGTCGCGATCGGCGTCGTGCGGCCGAGGTTGGTCGCCGAGTGCCCCCATCCGTGGGGCCCCGAGAAGTCGACCAGGCGGCGTGCGGCGAGGGCGCCCTGCAGGCGCTCGCGAGCCTCGTCGTCGAGCAGCTTCCAGTTGCCGGCGGAGAGCGGCGCGTGCCCGCGGAGAAGATGATTCACGGTCAGGCTCCCTTCAAGCTGCCGATGCCGAGCGAGCCGTCGCCCGAGCCGTCGTCGTTGTCGTCACCGTCGCCACCGCCGGACTCGGCCTCAGCCGCCTCGCCGTGCGCGACGATGTCGCCCTCCTTGAAGAGGACCCCCTCGGCGATCTGGCGCCAGCGCGGCGTCCGCCGCAGCAGGAACTCGAGGTCCATCGCGAAGTGCTTGAACTCCTCGCCCTGGGCGTCCTCCATGATCGCTCGTGCCTCCGCGTCGGGCTCGACCGCGAGCCGCTGCTGGTACCAACCGATCGCCTGCGACTCCTCTTCGAGGGAGGCGCAGAGGCGGGCGAAGGTGCGCGTCTCTGCCGGCAGCTCCTCGGGCGGCTCGTGGTACTGGTCGAAGCCCATCGGCGCCACCGTACCCGAATCGGCAGCGTGTCTACCAGGGCCGCGACGGTGAGTAAGGTGTGGCGGCGGCCGCCAGCAGGTCGCATTGGGCGCTGCACGGCCACGGCTCAAGGGCGGCGTCGGTTAGTCGATCCGGCGCGTAGAGATGGCAGCCAGCGAAAGAAAACCAGCAGCGAACCGCGAGACCGGCCAGCCCGTCGACGGGCTGGCCAGCGAGCGCGCGCTCTGGGACCGCTTCCTCGTCAACCGCGACCCGGCCACCCGCGAAGAGCTGGTCCGCCGCTACCTCCCCTTCGCCCGCAGCCTGGCGGCTCGCTACCGAGGCGGCAGCGAGTCCTTCGACGACCTGATGCAGGTGGCCAGCCTCGGGCTCGTCAACGCGATCGACCGCTTCGACCCCGGCCGCGGCACCCCCTTCCCCGCCTTCGCATCGCCGACCATCCTCGGCGAACTGAAGCGCCACTTCCGCGACCGGGTCTGGACCGTGCGGGTGCCGCGCGGCCTCCACGACCGCATGGCCGAAGTCGAGAAGGCGATGTCGAAGCTGACCGTCGAGCTGCAGCGCTCGCCCTCGGTGGCGGAGCTGGCCGAGCGCCTGGAGATGGACCCCACCGAGGTGCTGGAGGTGCTCGAGGCGAACCGCAACCGGCGGCCGCTCTCGCTCGACCGGCCGGTCGGCGGCGACGACAGCGAGGAATCGCCGGCGGGCGAGTGGATCGGCGAGGAGGACCGGGGCTTCGGGCTGGTCGAGGACCGGGTAACCCTGGAGTCGGCGCTGCCCGCGCTCGACGACCGCGAGCGCCTGATCCTGCGCCTGCGCTTTGTCGAGGATATGACGCAGTCGCAGATCGCCGAGCAGATCGGCCACTCGCAGATGCACGTCTCACGGATCCTCCGCCGCACCCTGGAGCGAATCCGCCAGCAGGTCGACGAGGAAGAACGGGACGCATAGGCGCGGGAACGCTGGGTACATGGGGTGGGTGCCGACGCCGCGCCGCCGCATGATGCCCCGTGAGCTCTTTGAGACGCGCAGCCCCGCCTGGCAGTCGCTGGGCCTGGAGGAGGAACTGGCGCCGCGGCTCTCGAAGCGGACCTTCGTCGAGCTGCTGGCGGCGCTGGCGGTGCTCGCCGCGACCCTGGTCGTCTACTACAACCGCCATCGCCTCTTCCCCGGCTATGAGCAGTGGGCCCGGGCCGGAACCGTCCTCGTCCTGATCCTGGTTGGATCGGTGGCGACCCACTGGCTGGTCCGCGGGGTCTCCCCGCAGCTCTATCGGCGCCTCAACCCGGCGACGGCGGGAACGGTCGGCTTCGTGATCCGGCTCTTCGCGATGGCGCTGGTGGTGGTGCTGGCGCTGCGGATCGCCGGGGTCAACGCGGCAGCGCTGGCGGTTGGCGGCGCCTTCACGGCGATCGTCCTCGGCCTCGCCGCGCAGCAGACGCTCGGCGGGCTCTTCGCCGGCATCGTCCTGCAGAGCACCCGTCCCTTCCGGGTCGGCGAGCGGGTGCGTCTCGTCGGCGGCGCCCTGGCTGGCTCGATCGAGGGCACGGTCAGCTCGCTGGGCCTCTTCTACGCGACCCTGGTCCAGGGAGCCGATCGGCTGCTGGTCCCCAACAGCGTCCTCATCAACCTCGTCGTGGTACCGCTGCGCGAGCCCGAGAGGGTCGACCTGCGGGCACGGTTCGAGGGAGCCGCCAGCCCGCGGCAGGTCGAGGAGCGGCTGCTGCGGGCGATCACCGTGCCGACCCGGTACCGGCCCAGCGTCGCGCTGGAGGAACTCGACGGCGACGGCGTAGTGCTGCGAATCAACGCGACGCCACTGCGGCCCGAGGACGGCTCGCAGCTGGCCGAGGAGGTGCTGGTGGCGCTGCGCGACGGCGACGGCGTGGACGGCGCGTCGATCCGCGCGAGCTAGGCGAGCAGCAGGATCAGCAGGTTGGTCAGCACCCCGGCCGGGGTCAGCACCAGCGAAGCCGTGTGGAAGAACCTGGCGAAGCCGCCCCGGTAGCGGACGCTCTCGAACAGGGTCAGGCCGACGACGTGGGCGAGGTTGACCAGGGCGAGCCCGATCGCGATCAGGACCGCCGCCGCGCGCCAGCCGGAGACCGAGCTGGCGTCGACGGCCGCGGCGGCAGCCAGGACCGCGGCGGCGATCGTGCCGACGATGCCGATCACGATGCCGGAGAGGTCGCTGCGGGAGAGGCCGGGGAAGTAGGCGGTATCGACCTCGCCTCCGGTATCGAGGTCCTCGGTGCCAGCGGTCGCGCGCTCGACGTCGACGACGTGGCCGCCATCGACGCCGGGCTCGACGACAACCATCCGCAGCGGCGGCTCCAGTTCCTCCTGTGCCCGCTCGAAGAGGCCGTCCTCGAACCACGGCGTCCGCTCGCCGCCGTGCTCGAAGATCAAGACTTCGTCGGCGGGCGCTTCGCGCAGGGCGTCCTGGGCAGCCAGAACCGGATTGGAGTCGCCGACCTCGCCGGAGGCGGGGATGCCCTGCCGGCGCAGCGTCGCCAGCGAAGCATCGAGGACGTCGTGGGCCTGCCGAGCCGGCTCGTCGACGTCCCCCATCAGGTCCCGGAACGCCGTCTCCGGGACGGCGGGCACGACGAGGCGCACCTCGACCCCGTCGCCGTTGGCGCCGCGGCGCAGCTCCTCGATCGGCTCGCGGCCTTCGAGCGGGTCGGTGACGATGGCAAGCAGTCTCGAAGTCATCGCTCGTCCTCCTCCTGGTCCCTTTCTTCGAGGTCCCTCTCGGCCAGCTCGAATCCCTCGGACTCGCCCTCGCCCGCCTCGGTGAGTGGCTGCCGCGCCGGGTCCTCCTCGTCGCGGGGCACCCGACCGCCGATCCGCGCGGCTTCGGCGGCGGCCGCGTCCTCCTCTTTCTCGATCAGATCCTCGTCGGGCGGCTCGCGGTCGCCTGGCCCCCGGTCCCCCGCGACGCTCATCGCTCGCCCCAGATGCCGTGCTGGTTGTCCTCGGGATCCCGCCTGGGGCTCACCCCCGGGGGAGTCGCCTCTTCTTCCTCGCGGCCGCGGTTGAACCCGCGGTAGACGAGGAAGCCGACGAAGGCCACGGCGGCAATCGCCACGGCGAAGATCGGCGACCAGAAGCCGACGGCAAGGACCAGGACGACGATCACGATCAGGGGAACGAGGTACATGGCCGCCGGGTACCCCAGTGCCAGCGCGGCCAAACTCTTCGCCCCGCCGCCGCCGGGACGGCGTTTAGCCAACTCCCCGCGGGTAACCGAGGGAGGTCCGCAATCCGCAACGAGGAGGAGCTAATGGCCGTGCAAGAGGCCGGTGGGGTGACCGGCACCAAGGACAAGGACTACAACGTCATCTGGTTCGTCGAGCAGTGCCTCAGCAACGTGCTGCGCTTGGAGAACTACATCCAGGACGCCGAGCGGGCCGACGACTCCGAGCTCGCCGAGTTCTTCCGGCGCGCCCAGGAGACCAGCCGCAAGGGCGCCGAACAGGGCAAGGAGCTGCTGCGCTCCCGCATCGCCTCGGCCTGAGCGGGGCCTCAGCCGCTGGACGGCGTGGCGCTGTTGCGGCCCGCCGTCCAGCCGGCGAAGGCGCCGAGCAGAACGCCGACCGCGAGCAGGGTCGCGGCGCGGAGCGGATCGCGGCGCAGCTTCGAGGCGGTCCCGTGGGCGCTGTGCTTGGCGGTCGCCTTGACCGCTTTGCGGGCGAGGGTGCTCTTGATCGACGACATGGCGCCCGCTTACCCGTTTGGCCTCGGCGCAATCGCGGGTACGGACCCCCCATGGAACGGCTGACCGCGATCCTCGACGTCGACGGGACCCTGGTCGACACCAACTATCACCACGCCCTCGCCTGGCACCGGGCCCTCCGAGGACACGGGTACCGGGTACAGATGTGGCGAGCCCACCGACACATCGGCATGGGAGGCGACCAGATCGTCGCGGCGCTGGCCGGCGAGGAGGCGGAGCGTCGCCAGGGCGACTCGATCCGCGCCGCCGAGGGCGAGGCCTACGCGGAGCTGATGGGCGAAGTCGAGCCGATGGAGGGCGCCCGCGAGCTGATCGCGGAGCTACGCGAGGACGGCGTCGCGGTGGTCCTGGCCAGCTCGGCGAAAGAGGACGAGGTTGACCACTACCTCGACCTTCTCGACGCCCGCGAGCTGGTCGACGCCTGGACCAGCTCGGCCGACGTCGAGGCGACCAAGCCGGCGCCCGACCTCGTGCAGACGGCGCTGGCGAAGGCGCCGGCCGAGGGGCCGCGGCTGCTGGTCGGCGATTCGGTCTGGGACGTCAAAGCGGCCGGCGCGGCCGGCGTGCCGACCCTGGCGGTGCTGACCGGCGGCTTCGCGGCGGCCGAGTTGAGCGAGGCGGGTGCCGCCGGGGTTGCCGAGTCGATCGCGGAGCTGCGCGAGGATCGCGGACGCCTCCTCGCGGTGGCCCGCTGAACGGACGCTCGCTCAACTGGCGCCGGCGACCGCCCGCTGCAGTTGCTTCTTGTTCATCTTCGAGCGACCCTCGATGCCGAGCTTCTTCGCGTCGTTGTAGAGCTGTTCGCGGGTGCGGCCGCCGGGGCCGTGGCCCGACCGCTTGCCACCGCGGCTGCTCGCCGAGCGCCCCCGGGTCGAGCTGCGCGAGGAACTCTTCGATTCTCCGGACCGGGCTTTTTCCTTGTTGACGGCCCGGGCCGCGATCTCCTCGGCGCGATCGTTGGAACGCCCCGCTTCCTTCTCGCTCTTCTTGATGTGTTTGTACTGGCGCTCGCGTTTGCTGCCTTTCTTCACTCCGCGAGGTGGCATCGGCCCCTCCTTTCGCCTCAAACGAAGCCGCCCGGTCCGAACGCCTCGCCGCCGGAGCGGTTGGTCGTCATAACCCGAGCGGGAACCGGGCGAACAAACCGGTGAAAGCCGCTGGGGCTCGGGCCGGGCGGCCCTCGCAATCTCAATCGCTGGCATCCCAATACCCACTTCTGAGGAAGCCGAACCGCTCAAGCGGCGGCTTTCTGGCCCTCGTGGACGCCCTCCGCGAACTCCTCGACGATTTTGGCGCAGAAGGCCGGCAGGTCGTCCGGCTTGCGGCTGCTGACCAGCCCCTGGTCGACGTGAACCTCCTCGTCGACCCACTCGGCCCCGGCGTTGCGGAGGTCGGTCCGCAGGGTCGGCCAAGAGGTGATCGTGCGCCCGCGGACCACGTCGGCCTCGACCAGGGTCCAGGGGCCGTGGCAGATCACCCCAACCGGCTTGCCGGCCTCAAAGAAGGCGCGGGCGAACTCGACCGCCTCCGGTTTGCCGCGCAGTTGGTCGGGGTTGGCGACTCCGCCCGGCAGCACCAGGGCGTCGTACTCGCCCGCGTCGGCATCCCCCACCGCCCGATCGGCCTCGAAGGCGTCGCCCCTGTCGAGGTGGTTGAAGGCCTGGATCTCGCCTTCCTCGGGAGCCAGCAGGTCGGCCTCGGCGCCGGCTTCGCGGATTGCCTCCAAGGGCTTCTCGAGCTCGACCTGCTCCACCCCCTCGTTGGACATCAGGAAGGCGACTCGTTTGCCTCGCAGCTCGTCTGACATCAGCTCTGCCTCGCTTTCGCTCGTCGTTTCTCCCTTCCCTTCTCGGT
>CBIHMQ010000098.1:0-7537 GCA_966211075.1 uncultured bacterium | reverse complement strand
TCCCCGCGGCCCTCGCAGGTCGGGCAGGTCGCCTCGAAGCGGACCCGGCCCTGGCAGGCGGGGCAGTCGGGGCGGGCGCCGGTCTGCAGGCAGGAGCGGCATTCGTAGCGAGCGACGCCGCGCCCCCCGCACTTGTCGCAAGGGCCGTGGTCGTGGGAGCCCCAGGGCTCGGTGAACTGCTTGGCGGGATCGAGCAGCTGCTCGGGATCGGCGTCGGCGGCGCAGGAGTGGAAATAGGACCGGTTGGGGGAGGGCTCGGGCACGCTCAGGCCCTCACCACGATGCGGCGCTCGTCGATCTCGGCGACCGTGTCCCACGGGATCCCGTGGGCGTCCGGGCCCGGGCCGCGGAGGCGCTGCCAGAGTGCCCGCCGGCCGACCAGCAGCTCCTCGATGACGACGCCGCCGTCGCGGTCGCGGCGGGCGCGCGCCTCGAAGACCCGTCCCAGCGAGCGGCCGCTCTGGTCGACCACCGGACATCCGACCAGCGAGCTGAAGGCACCGCGTCCGTCGCTCAGTTCCACGGCAGGCTCCTGACCAGCCAGCGGTCCGGGTCGTCGCCGTGGCCGAGGCCCAGGTCCTCGGCCTTGCCGCGCAGATGGATCGCGGCGCCGATCTCGGCGACCTCCTCCCAGGGCACGCGCAGCGCGTTCTTGCCCCAGGTCTCCGGTCCCGCCAGGCGCCGCGCCAGCCGCCGCAGCCGGCGGCCGGGAAGGCGCCGCGGGTAGAGGGCCTCGCCGACCAGGAGCGCGCTCACCCGCGGTGGGCTGCCGCGCAGCTCGAGGTCGTCGACGCGCCCGCAGCGGCGCCCATCGCAGTCGAGGATCTGCTCGTCGAGCAGGCGGTGGGCGACGAAGAGCGGCTCGCCGGGATTCATCCGCCGCCCCCGTTGGTCATCATCAGCAGCGGGATCGCGGCGATCGCGAGGAGGACGATCACGCCGAAGTAGACCCAGCCCAGGGTCGCCGAGATCCGCCCGTTGGCGTGCTCTCCCATGAACGAGCGGTCGCCGGCGATCAGCAGGATCGGCAGGTAGGTGAGCGGCAGCGCCACCACCGAGAAGACGACGCTGTACTCGGTGATCTCGACCGGGTTGATCCCGCTCAACACGATCAGCATCGCCAGGAACAGGAAGACCAGCCAGGAGAAGGTGAAGCGCGGCGCTTTCTTGGGACCGCGGTAGCGGCCCCACTCCCAGCCGAGGAACTGGGCGAGGTTGTAGGAGGCCGAGAAGCTGGAGTCGATCGCGGCCCCGCCGACGCAGAAGAGGATCCCGGCCAGGGCGAGCAGCAGCCCGGTCTCGCCGAAGGCCCCCTGGACCGGCAGCGCCACGGTGCCGAGGTCGTTCGGCTGCACCCCGACCGGGTGGAAGAGGAAGCCGGAGACGACGACCAGGGCGCAGGCGAGGATGCCGCCGAGCCCGTAGCCGATCACGGCGTTGAGCCGGTTCTCTTTGAGGCTCTTCTCGGTCCAGCCCTCCTCGATCGCCCCCGACGAGTAGAAGTGAACCTCGTAGGGCATCAGCGCCGCCGCGAAGACGCCGACCACGAAGTAGAGGTAGAGCGTCGAGTCGGCGAAGGAGGGGACGAAGCCCTGGGCGACCTCGCCCCAGTCGGGGCTCTGGTCGATCGCGGTGGCGACGAAGACCAGCATCAGCAGGCCGCCGTAGCCGAACAGCCGCTCGATGCCGCCGAACGGCAGCAGCGCCACGATCACGACCAGGGAGAGCAGGGCGATGACGACGAAGAGGCTGAAGGGCGCGTCGAAGAGCAGCTGCAGGATGATCGCCAAGCCGCCCAGCTCGGCGGCCACGGTCAGCAGGTTGACGAAGGTGCTGGCGATCAGCGCGACCAGCCCGAGCCCGAAGCCCATCCGCATCCGGATCGCGTCGAAGACGGGCCGGTTGCTGACCGCCGCCACCCGTCCCGACATCTCCGCGTAGACGGCGATGCCGATCGTCCCCAGCACCACCGCCCAGAGCAGGTCGTAGCGGTAGAGCGCCCCGGCCTGGGTGTTGAAGACCAGGTCGCCGATGTCGAGGAATCCCCCGATCGCGGCGATGATCCCGAGGGCGATTTTGAAGATCGTCCTCACGGCGCTTCCCCGGTGAGCCGGGCGACCACCGCGTCGGCCTGTTCTTTGACTTCGCCCATGTGCTTCTCGACGAGGGCGCCGTGGTGCTCGTCGCCGGGAAAGGTCCGCAGCTGCGAGAACAGCTCGCCGAGCTCGCCGGCGATCCGCACGGCGGCGTCGCGCTCCTCGCGGACCTCCGCCGAGGGCTCGGCGTCGGCGAGCTTTTCGGCCTCGTGCTCGGCCTGGCCGCCGAGCGTCTCCGCCATCACCCGCACGTAGGTCGACTTGGTCGCGTCGCCCGCGACGCCGCTGGCGACGAGTTCGCCCTGCGCGGCCAAGGCGCCGAGGGATTCGACGCCGCGGTTCAGCTCATCGCGGCTGAGGTCGCCGCAGCCGCTCGCGGCGAGGAGGAGGGCGGCGAGAGCCGCGATCGCGGCCCGCCGCCCGAGGCGCCCACTGCGCATCGCTCCGTCCCATCGGCCCCGGGGGTCCGGCTAGGACTCCTCGTAGGGGTCTTTCTCCCCGGCCAGCCGCAGCGACCCGTCCTTGGCCTCGCTGAAGTGCCGTTCCTGGATCGGCAGCGCCCACTCGACCAGCTCGGAGATCTGTTCCTCGCCGGCCTGCTCGTTGAGCTTGCCCAGCACCGCCCAGTGCCCGACCTCGCCGGCCTCCGCCATGGTCAGGAACTCGAAGCCGTCGAGGCCGTCGGAGTCGCCCCCCAGGTAGGTCGACATCATCTCCGTCGCCTCGCTTTTCGTTTCCTGCGCTTTTTCGAGGATCGCCGTCTTCTTGCCGTCGCGGCTGTCGGCCAACTCGGTGCAGCGGCGCTCGGTCTCCTCGGCCTCCTCGCGCATCTGCCGCAGCGTCGCGACGATGCTTTCGTCTTCGACGAGGCCCTCGACTTTCTCCGTCGCTCCCTGTGCCGCCTGGGCCAGGCCCAGCACCTCGGCCAGCTTCTCCTCCAACGTCGTCAGCTCGGCCATCTGCCTTCCCCCTTCTCGTCGTTTGCGATGGGCGTCGGTTTCGTACCCGCCGGACCGTTCGCGAAACGGGGCGCGGTCGTTTCGCGGTCCGCCGGGCGGGGTACGGCCAACCCGACGTGGAGACGTGCAGAACGAGCGAGGGGAGGCAGGATGGCGGACTTGAACGAGCGCGACGCGAAGCTGATCCAGTACCTGAGTGAGGCCTACGGCAAGGAGAAGGAACTCGAGGTCTCGCTGGAGGCGCATATCGCGATGACCACCAGGCCGCCGTACAAGAAACGGCTGAAAGCCCACCTCAAAGAGACCAAGGCGCACGGCAAGACCCTGGAGCGGCGGATCAAGAAGCTTGGCGGCGGCGGGCAGCTGACCCAGAACTTCGCCGGCAAGGTGAAAGCGGCGGCGAAGGGCCCGCTGCACATGGTCCGCGGCAGCGGCGAGCAGGAGAAGATGCTGAAGAACGCCAAGACCGAGTACTGGAACGAGCATGAGGAGATAGCCACCTACCTGGCGATCGAGTCCCTCGCCGAAAAGGTCGGCGATACCGAGACGGCGAAGCTGGCGCGGGGGATCCGCCGCGAGGAGGAGCGGATGGCGAAATTCCTCGCCGGCCAGATCAAGACCCTGAGCGGTGCGGTGGCGAGCGAAGAGGTCCCGGCGGCGCAGCGGCGGCCGCCGAAAGCTAAAGCCAGACGTGCTCGAAAACCAGCTTCCCGCTCGCGTAGTTGAGCAGCCCCATCGAGGCCCGCGGCGCCCGCCGCCGCTCGGTCGGGCTGCCGGGATTGAAGATCTGAAAGCCGCCCTCCTCTTCGCGGAGCGGGAGGTGGCTGTGGCCGAAGACGACCGCGTCGGCGCCCGGGAAGCGGAGGCGCAGCCGGGTCAGGCGGCCCTTGGCGGGGCCGGCGTCGTGGACGAGAGCGAGGGTGCGGTTGCCGAGCCGGATCTCGAGCTCTTCGGGCAGCGCGTCCTGGAGCGCCGGCTCGTCGACGTTGCCGTGCACGGCGTGGACCGCGGGGCAGAGCTCGCGCAGCTCGTCGAGGACCGAGGCGGCGGAGAAGTCGCCGGCGTGGATCGTCGCCTCGGCGGCGCCGATCAGCTCGACGCAGCGCCCGGGGAGGCGACGCGTGCCCTTCGGCATGTGGGTGTCGGCGAGCACGGCGATCACACTGTGTGTGGATTCTGATGGCGGCGCGGTCGAAGAAGCGGCAGCAAAGCGGCGAGCGCGAGGAGCTCGGCGAGTACGAGCGCAAGCGCGACTTCAAGGCGACTCCGGAGCCGGCCCCGAGACGGCGGCGCGGCAAGGGCGGGGCGCCGCGCTTCGTGGTCCAGGAGCACAGCGCCCGCCGCCTGCACTGGGACCTGCGGCTGGAGCACGACGGGGTCGCCGCCTCCTGGGCGGTCCCGAACGGCATCCCCGAGGACCCGAGCGAGAACCGCAAGGCGGTCCACACCGAGGACCACCCGCTGGAGTACCTCGAGTTCGAGGGCGAGATTCCGAAGGGCGAGTACGGGGCGGGGACGATGAAGGTCTGGGACAGCGGCACCTACGAGCTGGAGAAGTGGGAGCCGCGGAAAGTGATGGTCCGCTTCGAGGGCGAGCGGCTGCGGGGCCGCTACGCGCTGTTCCGCGCCGGCAAGGACGAGAAGGACTGGATGATCCACCGGATCGACCCACCGGAGCGGCAGCGCGACCCGTTCCCCGAGCAGGTGGTGCCGATGCTGGCCAAGCTGGCACCGCTGCCGGCCAGGGACGAGGGCTGGGCGGCCGAGGTGAAGTGGGACGGGGTGCGGGCGATCGCCTACTGTCAGCCGGGGCGGCTGGAGCTGCAGACCCGCAACCTCAACGTCGTCACCTCCCAGTACCCGGAGGTGCGGCGGCTGGGCCGACAGCTCGGCTCCCGCGACGCCGTCCTCGACGGCGAGCTGGTCGCCTTCGACGCGGAGGGGCGGCCGAGCTTCGAGCGGTTGCAGCAGCGAATCCACCAAACCGACGCGAGCGTCGTGCGGCGGCGGATGAAATCCCATCCCGTCACCTACGTCCTCTTCGATCTCCTCTACCTCGACGGCGAGAACCTGATGGAGCAGCCCTACGCGCGCCGCCGCGAGCTGCTCGAGGGGCTCGGCCTGGAGGGGGAGAGCTGGCAGACGCCGAGCTACTCGGTCGGGCACGCGAAGGAGCTGCTGGCGGCGAGCGCCGAGCGGCGGCTGGAGGGGATCGTCCTCAAGCGCCTCGACAGCCGCTACGCGCCCGGCAAACGCGGCGGCGCCTGGCTGAAGGTGAAGACCGTCGGCCGCCAGGAGTTCGCGATCGGGGGCTGGGTCCCGGGGGAAGGCCGCCGCCGCGACCGGATCGGCGCGCTCCTGCTCGGCGCCTTCGACGAGGAGGGCGGGCTGCGGTACGCCGGCAAAGTCGGCACCGGCTTCTCGGAGCGCGACCTCGACGAGCTGCTGGAGCGGCTGCGGCCGCTGGCCCGCAAGTCGAACCCCTTCGCCGGCCGCCGCGGTCCCCGCAACGCCAACTTCGTCGAGCCGGAGCTGGTCGCCGAGGTCGAGTTCCGGGAGATGACCGCCGAGGGCATGGTCCGCCACGGCTCCTTCAAGGGGCTGCGCGAGGACAAGCCGGCAGGCGAGGTGCGGTTGGAGCGGCCTGACCCGGCCGCGACTACCGAAGCGCCGGCGACCGAGCCCGCGCTTGCCGAGGCCGTGGCCGCCGGGCGCAAACGCACCCGCGTGACCGTCGGCGGCGTCGAGCTCGGCCTCTCCAACCTCGACAAGGTGCTCTACCCGGCGACCGGGTTCACGAAGGGCGAGCTGATCGAGTGGTACGCGCGGATGGCCGAGGTGCTGCTGCCGCACCTGCGCGGCCGGCCGCTGACGATGAAGCGCTACCCGGACGGGGTCGACGCCGGCCACTTCTACGAGAAGCGTTGCCCGAGCCACCGGCCCGAGTGGGTGCGGACGGCGCGGATCTGGAGTGACAGCCACAACGAGGAGGTCGAGTACTGCCTGGTCGAGGACCTGCCGACTCTGGTCTGGGCGGCCAACCTCGCCGACGTCGAGCTGCACACCTCGCTCTCGCAGGCGAGCGAGATGGAGCGCCCGACCGCGGTCGTCTTCGACCTCGACCCCGGCGCCCCCGCCGACGTCCTCGACTGCGCCCAGGTGGCGCTCTGGATCCGCGGCATGTTCGAGCAGCTCGGCCTGCGCTGCTACCCGAAGACCTCGGGCTCGAAGGGGATCCAGGTCTACGTGCCGCTCAACACCGAGGTCACCTACGAGCAGACCAAGCCGTTCGCCAAAGCCGTCGCCGAGACGCTGGAGGCGAAGTTCGGCGAGCGGGTCGTCTCGCGGATGACCAAGGCCAAGCGGGCCGGCAAGGTCTTGGTCGACTGGAGCCAGAACGACCGCCACAAGACGACCGTCTGCGTCTACTCGCTGCGCGCCAGGGAGCGCCCCACGGTCTCCACCCCGCTCGAGTGGGAGGAGCTGGAGGCGGCCTGCGAGGGCGGCGACGCCGACCGACTCGTCTTCGATCACGCCGCCGTACTGCGCCGCGTCGAGGAGCGCGGCGACCTCTTCGCGGCGCTGCTCGGCGAGAAGCAGGCGCTGCCCTAGTTTGCTCGTCCGCGTGGGCGGGAACCACGGGAGCATGAGCGTCGTCGACCAGGAACTTGCGGTGACGCTGCCCAGCGCGGGCCCGATCTCGGCGACGGTGGCCGGCCTGCTCTCGCGTCCAGCCGAGGTCGGCGCGGACCTGGCGGCGCCCCTCGCCGAGGTCGAGGCGCACGCCGCCGAGGTCGGCGATCCGCTCGGCGAGGACGACCTGCAGCTCGCCCTCTACCTCTGCTTCGAGCTGCACTACCGCTCGTTCGCCGGCGTCGATCCCGACTGGGAGTGGAGCCCCGGGTTGATCGCGATCCGGGGCGTGCTGGAGCGGACCTTCTTCGCGGCGCTCGCGGAGGCGGTCGGACCGGCCGAGCCGGTCGACCCCGCCGGGGTCGGCGACCTGCTGTTCCGGCTCGAGGCCGAGGACGACGGGCCGCCGCTCTCCCGCTTCGTGGAGCGCGAGGCCGACCTAGAGCAGTTCCGCGAGTTCGTCGTGCACCGCTCGCTCTACCAGCTGAAGGAGTCCGACCCGCACAGCTGGGCGATCCCCCGCCTCGACGGGCCGGCGAAGACGGCACTGCTGGAGGTGCAGGCCGATGAGTACGGTGGCGGCCGCCCGGAGCGGATGCACTCGCGGCTGTTCGCCAAGACGATGCGGGCGCTGGGGCTCGACGATCGTGAGAACGCCTACCTCGACCGGATCCCGGGCACGACGCTGGCGACGGTCAACCTGATGTCGGCGACCGGGCTGCGCCGCGGCTGGCGCGGCGCGATAGTCGGCCACCAGGCGATGTTCGAGATGACCTCCTCGATCCCCAACCGCCGCTACCGCAACGGCCTGCGACGGCTCGGCTTCGACGCCGAGGCGACCGACATCTA
>CBIHMQ010000097.1:0-7660 GCA_966211075.1 uncultured bacterium | reverse complement strand
AGGAGGTCCTCGAAGTAGTCGCCGCCGCGCACGTCGGAGACCACCGCGGCCCGCTCGACGCCGCTGCCCTCGTGCCGGAACAGCTCGCCGAGGCTCTCAATCATCCGCGGCGGCAGGTTGTCGACGCAGAAGTAGCCGCCGTCCTCGAAGGCGGCGATCGCCTCCGACTTCCCGGCCCCGGAGTGGCCGGTGATCAGCACCAGCGTCATTGCCTTGTCCGCCATCGCCCCTACCCGATCCTGTTCAGCTGCTCGTGTATCTCCCGCCCTACTTTGCCAGGCAGGCCGGGCACCGCCTCGAGTTCCTCCCGGGTCGCGGCGAGAAAACGCTCCGGCGAGCCGAAGTGGCGCAGCAGCGCCCGCTTGCGCGCCGGCCCGATCCCCTTCAGCTCGTCCAGCACCGAGCCGGTCATCGCCCGGTCGCGGCGGCCGCGGTGGTGTTCGATCGCGAATCGGTGGGCCTCGTCACGGACCCTCTGCAACAGCTTGTTGGCCTCGGAGTCTCGGGGCAGGTCGAGCGGCGCCGAACGGCCGGGGACGTAGACCTCCTCCTCGCGCTTGGCGAGGCTGATCACGGTGACGCCGCGCTCGACGAACGGCTGCAGCGCCTTCATCCCCGCGGTCAGCTGGCCCTTGCCGCCGTCGATCATCACCAGCGAGGGCAGCGCCGAGAAGCTGGCGTCGCGCTTGCCGTCGTGAGGGGAGAGGTCGGCCTGTTCGAGATAGCGGGCGATCCGGCGCCGCAGCACCTCCTCCATCGAGGCGAAGTCGTCGGGGCCGGCGTTATCGTCGGCGCGCATCTCGCCGCGCACTTTGAAGCGCCGGTAGTCGGACTTCTTGGTGGCGCCGCCCTCGAAGACGACCATCGAGGCGACGGTGTGCTCGCCGCCGATCGTGGAGATGTCGAAGCCCTCGATCCGGACCGGCAGCTCGTCCATCCCCAGCGCCGCCGCCAGCGAGGCCAGCGACTCGACCCGGCGGGCGCGGCGGTGCTCGCGGCGCAGCCGGTCCTGGTCGAGGGCGAGCCGGGCGTTGCGCTCGGCCAGCTCGCGAAGCCGTCGTTTGTCGCCCCGCTCGGCCGCCCGCACCTCGACCGGGGCGCCGCGCCGCTCGCCCAGCGCCTCGGCGATCACCTCGACCCGCTCGCGCAGGTAGGGGCCGACGATCACCATCGCCGGCAGCGCCGGCGAGGCCGAGTAGTACTGGGCGATGAACTCCTCGGCGACCTCGGCGGGCTCGCGCTCGCCCTGGTTTTCGAGGTAGAAGCTCTGCCGCTCGGCGAGGATCCCGTCGCGGACCTGGAAGACCTGGGCGTTGGCGTCTTCGCCTTCGACCGCGACCCCGATCAGGTCGGCGGTGCCGACCGAGCCGCCGGCGACCCGCTGGCGCTCGAACAGCGAGCGGATCGCTTTCAGCCGGTCGCGGTGCAGGGCGGCGCGCTCGAACTCCTGGGCCGCCGCGGCGGCGTCCATCTTCGCCTCCTCCTCGGCCTCGACGTGGCGGTAGCGGCCGGAAAGGAAGTCGACGATCGCGGCGACGTTGCGCCGGTACTCCTCCTGGCTGACGTAGCCGACACAGGGCGCCCCGCAGCGCTTGATGTAGTAGTCGAGGCAGGGGCTGCCGGAGCGACGGCCCGGCTCGACCCCCTCGCAGGTGCGGAACTGGAACAGCTTGCCGAGCAGGTCGAGCGTCTCCCGCACCCGCTTGGCGCTGGAGAAAGGTCCGAAGTAGGCGCGGTGGGGCCGGTGTTTCTCCCGGGTGAAGTAGACGCGCGGATAGTCCTCGTCGAGGCTGACCGCGACGTAGGGGTAGGACTTGTCGTCGCGGAGGCGGATGTTGAAGCGCGGCCGATGCCGCTTGATGAAGCTCTGCTCGGCGAGCAGCGCCTCCGCCTCGGTGGCGGTGACGAGCGTCTCGATGCGGTCGACCCGCGAGGTCAGCCGGGTCTCGCCGCCGGAGAAGTGGGAGGCGACGCGTTTGCGGATCGAGCGGGCCTTGCCGACGTAGAGCAGCTCGTCGGCCTTGTCGTGGAAGAGGTAGACGCCGGGCGAGTCGGGCAGGGCGCGGCGCTGTTGAGCGATTCGCTCAACCCGCGAGAGGTCGCCGTTGCCGTCGCTGTCCGCCACGGGTCAAAGGGTAGGCTGCTGGCCACTCGGCCAAACGGACGCCAAACGGAGAGCGAGATGACCAGCCAGACCCAGAGCCCGCCCGAGCTGAAGACCCTGCAGATCGAGATCGAGGGCGAGGTCGGGATCCTCACCCTCAACCGGCCCGACGCCTTCAACGCGATGAGCCCGGAGATGATCATGGAGTTCCCGACCGCCTTCTCCTGGCTGGCCGACCGGGCGCCGCTGCGAGCCCTGATCGTGACCGGCGCCGGCAAGGCGTTCTGCGCCGGCGGCGACGTCACCTGGTTCCGCAAGGGCGTCGAGTCGGAGGAGGTCGACCTGCCCGCCGAGGTGCGCCAGGGAGCCGAGGCCCTGCACGTCGGCATCGTCGACCTGCGGCGGATCCCCTACCCGGTGATCGCCGCCGTCAACGGCCCCGCCGCCGGCGCCGGCTTCTCGCTGGCGCTCGCCTGCGACTTCCGGATCGCCTCCGAGTCGGCCTTCCTGGCCTGCGCCTACGGCCGCATCGGCGCCTCCCCCGACGGCGGCATGACCTACTTCCTACCGCGCGTCGTCGGCCCCAGCAGGGCGCTGGAACTGCTGCTCGAGGACCCCAACCTGACCGCCGCGCAGGCGCTCGAGGAGGGTCTCGTCTCCGCGGTGGTGGCGCCCGACGAGCTGATGACCGCCGCCCGGGCCAAGGCCGAGGTGCTGGCCGCCAAAGCGCCCCACTACGTGCGGATGGCGAAGCGGCTCTGCGCGGTCAGCATCGAGAACAGCCTCACCGAGCACCTGCAGCTGGAGCGGCACGGGATCGCCGACAGCATGGGCACCGAGGACCTCAGGAACGGCGTCGAGGCGTTCTTCGGCGGTGGCACCCCGGTCTTCGAGGGACGCTGAACCGTGGCGGATATCCGCCCGTATCCGGGGTACAGTCAGCCGTGACCGATTTCTCAGAAGGGGGCAACATGAAGAAGGCCGCAGTCGCGTTAGTCCTGATCCTCGCCTCGCTGGCGCTCGTCGCCTGCGGCGGCGGCGACGACGATTCGGACACGAACACGACCACCGAAACGACGCAGGAAAGCAACGCCGGCGGTGCTGGCGGCGAAGCCGAAGGCGGCTCGGCTGGCAGCGCCAAAGCGATCGCTTTCGAGGCCGACCCGGCCGGCGGTCTCGCCTACACCACCGACAAGGTCACGGCCAAAGCGGGCAACGTCACGATCGACTTCTCCAACCCGCAGCCGCTCATGCACGACGTCGCGATCGAAGACAAGAGCGGCAAGACGATCGCCCAGACCGAGGTGATCGCCGAAGGCTCCGACTCGACCACGGCCGAACTGGAACCGGGCGAATACACCTTCTACTGCACCGTCCCGGGCCACCGCGAGGGCGGCATGGAAGGAACCCTGACGGTCAAATAGCGGCTGGCGGCAAGACGATGAGTCGCTGGGAGACGTCGAGCACCCTCGAGGCCGACGTCTCCCCCGCCGCCATCTGGGAGCGCGCCTACGCCGACGCCGGCGCCTGGCCACGCTGGAACGCCGAGATCAAGCGAGCGACCCTCGACGGCCCGCTCGCCCTCGGCGCCGAGGCGAGGATCGTCTTCCGGACCGGCCTGCGCCTCCGCTTCCGCGTCGTCGAGTTCGAGCCGAACCGGCTCTTCACCGACGAGTCCCGCCTCCCGGGCGGCCGCATGGGCCACCGCCACCTGATCGAGCCGACCCCGGACGGCGGCAGCCGCCTCACCAACACGATCTACATCGAGGGCCCGCTGGCGCCGCTGTGGCGACGGATCATGGGGCCGCCCGCGGCGCGGGCGCTGCCCGCCGGGCAGCAAGCGGCAGTCGACCTTGCTCGGAGCAGCTGAAGCGCGGGGCCCGATCAGCCGATAGGCGCCATCACCCGGGTCACCGAGTCGCCCACGAAGCAGGGCTTGTCGCCGCCCTCGACCTCGAGGGTGAAGCGGGTGATCACCTGGTACCAGCCGCCGCCGACCTCGTCGATGGAGACGATCTCGGCGCGGGCGCGAACGTTGGAGTCGACCGGGACCGGGGCCGGGAAGCGGATCTTGTTCCAGCCGTAGTTGACGCCGAGCGCGAAGCCGCTGGCCTCGATCAACTCCTTGCGGAAGCCGTCGACCAGCGAGAGGGTCAGGTTGCCGTGGGCGATCGTCGTCTTGAACGGGCTCTCGGTCCTGGCCCGCTCGACGTCGACGTGGATCCACTGGTCGTCGCCGGAGAGGTCCGCGAAGGTGTCGATGTCCGCCTGGGTGACCGTGCGCCACTCGCTCGGCCCGACCTCCTGGCCGAGCAGGGACCGCATGCCCTCGACGCCCTCGATCCGTACCGATGCCATCGGGCCGGCAGTCTAGGCGAAGCGCCTCAGTCCGACCACCAGTCCTGGACGATTTCCCCGTCGCCGTCGTGGTGGGCGCCGACCGCGAGCACCTCGAGCCCCTCGTCGCCGGCCTCGAAGGCGCGGATCACCTCAGGCGAGACCCGGATCGCGTCGAGCGTCTCGATCTCGATGATTTCGTCGTCCAGCTTCATCCGCCCGGAGCCGGCGATGACGATGTAGACCTCCTCGGCCTCGTCGTGCTTGTGCCCGAAGGGGCTGCGCTTGCCCGGCTTCAGCCGCTGATGGCTGACCCCGGTCCGCTCGGCGTCGAGGTCGCCCCTGGCGAAACGTGCTTCCTGGGTCTCCCCCAGGCCGGCCTCGGCGGCCGAGTCCTTGACGTCGGTGAGCTTCTTGTGGGTGAAGGGAAGGTGCATCGCGGCCTCCTCGGCTGGGGTTCGGTCGTGATTGACGCTACCCCAGGGGGGTGGTGTCAAGCGTCGGTCGGTTAGCCGGCCAGCTTCAGGGACGTATGGCGGGCGATCGTCTCGAAGTCGGCATCGGCAGCGAGCAGCTCGGCACCGGAGCGAATCGCGACCGCGGCGATCAGGCAGTCGCCGAGCTTGCGCGGGGTCTCGCCGCCCCGACGGCAGCGGCGGTAGAGCTCCGCCGCCTGCTCGTAGTCGCCGGGGCCCTCCACGGCAAGGAACTCGAGCCCGTAGACGAGGCGACGCAAGCGATCCCGGTCGGCGTCGTCGCGAGCGCCGGCAAGTAGCTCCATCGCGATGACGTCGGTCGCGGCGAGCTCGGTCCCGCTCTCCAGCGCCGAGCGCAGTCGCAGGTGGGCCTCGTCGCCGGTCGCCCGCAGGAACTCGATCCAGGCGGAAGTGTCGACGAGGATCATCGCTCGGGGATCTCGTCGCGCGCACGAATCTCGGTCAGGTCGCCGGCCCAGCCGCTGCCCTCGGTCGCGAGGGCTTCCTGACGATTCATCGGATCGCCGACAAGTCGGCGCAGCGCCAGGTCAACCGCCTCTTTCTTGCTGCGAAGGCGGTAAAGACGCATCGCCCTGGCGACCAGCTCGTCGTCGATCTCGATGTTCGTGCGCGTCATTGCACCAGGATACACCTTGAGGTGTATTGAGCTGGGGCAGCGGTGTCGGCCGTCCCCCGGGGCTGACAGCAGGCCCGCGGTCACGCGACCAACCTCACTTCGAAGCTGGGGAGCGCAAGGTCCCCGGCGCCACCGAGAAGCGCGAGGATGCGGCTGACGTAGGCGCGTGTCTCGGGGTAGGGCGGTACGCAGCGGCAACCTTCGACGGCGCCGGGGCCGGCGTTGTAGCCGGCCAGCGCGAGTTCGGGCGAGCCGAGCTGGCGGAGCAGGTCGGACATGAGGTGGGCCTGGGCCTCGATCGCGGCGATGGGGTCGAACGGGTCGTCGAGTCCGTAGGACGCCGCCGTCGAGGGCATGAACTGGGCGATGCCCTGGGCGCCGGCGGGGGAGACGGCGAACGGGTTGAAGTTGGACTCCGCCATCAGCTGCGCGGCGAGCAGTGACGCCGAGAGGTTCCAGCGCGCCGCTGCTTGGAGAAGCGGGTCGCGGAAGCGGGCGGGAACGAAGCTCGGCAGCGCCGCGCCGCTCGGAGCCGAGCGGTCTCCCCCGCTCCCGAGCATGGCGTTACCCGCCTCCGAGCAGGGCGCCGGGCCGGCAGAGAAGCCGTAGTGCCAGGCCTCCCACGAGTACCTCTGGACGAAGCCGAAGCGACTTGCGTTAGCGGCGAGCCAGCCGTAGGCGGCGTCCGGCCCGAGGTCGAGCTCGGTCGCGCAGCGGTGCAACGATCGCCCCGGCGGCGCCACCCAGGTCGGGTCGGGATGGGCGGCGAACAGCTTCGCCTGCTCGGCGTCGGAGCGGAAGCCGGAGACGACGAGGAGCGCGATCCCGCCGCCACGGGCAGCGGCTGCCATGCGATCGAACGCCGCGGCCACATCCGGTCGCATCCCCTCGCCGTTTCGGTAGACGAGAGGCCCGGCGTAGCCGCCGCCACTCGCCATCGACGGCTCCGAGGCCGATCCGGACGGGGCCGCCGCTTCGGCGACCGCCGATCCCTCCACGCGGCCGACGCCCTCGAGCTCCAACCGCGCGAGCACGATCGCCTTCACCCGCAGCGGCGCGAACGACGCCAGGTCGGGGAACGAGACCCGGACCCGCTCGGGTGCGACGCCGTTCGACCTGGTGACGTCGAGGGCCGCCGCCCGGGCACGGGCGAGGTAGGCGACCTTGTCGAGGTGAATTGGGTTCGGCAGCCCGTTGGGCAGCGTCGGCGGCGAGAGCAGCCGTGGCAGGTCGTCGCGCATCGACCGCGCCGCCGAGATCGCGACGAGGTCGGCCGCTCGCTGGACGCGGCCTTTGCCGGTGATCGCGCCGGCGATCGCGACCAACGCCAGGGCACCGGCAATGAGCACGAAGCAAGCGCCCACGGCGAGGACCAGCGCCTGCCCAGCCTCCCCTCTGTCGGTCCCGCGCCGCATGCGCCGAGCTTGCCGATCGAGAGCGCACGCGTGGGGCGCACAGAATCAGAAGTTCGCGCCAACTTCGTCACCGATGCGAACCTTTCGAGGCCTCGGCCTGCCGTCACCCTCGCCAAACGCCCGTGTAGAGCGGCAGTTCGTGGGCGCAAGCAGTGCGCGGCGATCATCAAGGCGACGGCGCGCGGCCCTCGGGGTCGAGCAAGAAAAGCTTTCGTTCGACCGCTGCGGGCAAGCCGCCCGCCGACCCGGGCGGGAGGGCGCCGAAGAGCGCGCGGCGCTCCGCAACCCAGTGGAGGCGGCGCTTGAGGACGGCGACGGCGAGGCCGCGGCTGAGGAGACCGGCGACAGCGAGGGCCAGCAGTGGGCGATCCGTGGCCAGGTCGGCGCGGAGGAGGACGCCGGAGATCTCCTCGCCGAGCGGCGAGCCGAGCAGCGCCTGCGCCATCGCCGGCTCGACGTGGACGACGCGCAGCCCGTCGCGAGCGACGGTCGCGGCGGCGAGGGCCGTCGCCTGACCGTCCGGGTCGTTGCCGACCGCGAGCTGACAGACGTGGCCGCGAGCCGCCACGTGGGCCGGGGGCAGATGCGCGACGAGGCGCTCCTCGAGGCGCTGCGCCGTCGCTGAGGCCAGCAGAGTAGGGCGCGGCGCGCGGCCGCCGACGTCGATGAGCAGGGTCGCGCGGTCGACGTC
>CBIHMQ010000096.1:0-7745 GCA_966211075.1 uncultured bacterium | reverse complement strand
GGATGAAGAGGTCGACGTCGGCGACCGCCGGCGCCTGCGTCCCCGGGTACTGCTTGGAGACCGAGCCCAGCCGCAGCGGCTCGTGGGCGATCGTCCCCGCCGGCTCGCGCAGGCGGCGCGGAGCGGCGGCGGCTGACGCCGCCGCTCCGCCGTTGTCCGAGGCGGCGATGAGTGCCTCCGACCCGCTCACAGACCGATCTTGAATTCGTTCCACAGGTTCAACCACTCTTCGAGGTTTGGCACCCGTTTGAGCAACTTCAGGCTTTCGAAGAACTCGGTACCGCCGGCCGTCAGGGGCAGCAGCGTCCGGTCCAGGGCCTTTTTGTTGAGTCCGGCTTTGACCGCTTCCGGCGATTTCGCCTCCTGCAGCGTCAGCACACCCGTGTTCGAGCTTTCGGCGGCGAACCGCGCCTGCCAGGGAACCGAAAGGGTGTAGTTCATGAAGTCGTAGCAGAGGGCCGCTTTCTGCTCCCCCGCCTTGGTCATCGCGTAGTTGTCGCTCCAGGCCGCCGCGCCTTCTTTTGGGATCGTCTGTTCGAGGGTGATCCCGTTGTCGCGCAGCGCCACCTGGGTGGAGATGTTGTAGAGGACGCCGGTGGTGACCTGGCCGTTCGCGAAGTCGGTCGTCTGGTCTTCGATCGAAGCCGAGACGTGGGTGACCTGACCGCGCAGTTCCATCAGCGCGTCGCTCATTTCCTTGAACTGCTTTTCGTCGAGGTCGAACGGTTCCTCGAACCCGAGCATGATCGGGATGAACGGCATCACCGTGGTCGGATCGTCGACGAGGCTGACCTTGCCGGCTACCGCGGGGTCATACAGCGAGCGCCAGGAGTCCGGCTTCTGCAGCTGGTCCGGAAGCCAGCAGAGTGGCTCGTCGCCCCAGTTGTAGAGGATCGCGTAGAGGCCGTCTTTGTATTCGGTCGCTTCCCGCCACTTCAATTCCGAGGTGACGTTTTTCATGTTCGGGATTTCACCCTCGTCGAGCGGCACGATCAGGTCCGCGTCGGCGTAATTCTCGACCCACCCGGAGGTGGCGAGGATCAGATCGAAGGCGTCCGGGTTGGCCTGGACCTTGGCGAAGCCGTCCGGGACCGACCCGTACAGCTGCGTGTTGATCTTGACCCCGCGGAGCTTTTCGTATTCGGCGAGCCACTCCTTTTCGTGGTAGCTCGCCCAGGTGAAGATGTTGAGGGTTTCGCCTTTGAACGAGGCCGGGTCGACGTCGCCGCCGCCCGCGGCCGCGTTCGAGGTCGTGCCGGAATCGTCGTCGCCGCCCCCGCAGCCGGGCAGGCCGGCTAGCGCAGCCGCGCCCAGCGCCGCGAGACCGATCGCGTGTCGCCGGGTGTAGACGTGGTTGGGTCGCAACGGATCGGTCATCGGGGTCTCCTCATTGCCTTTGCGTCGTGCTGCTTGGACAGGGTTGGGTGGTGAGAAGTGGTCATGGCACCGGGGCGATCGCGGTCTGGCCGCCGTCGACGTAGAGGGTCGAGCCGGTCAGGAACTCGGGCGCCTCGGTGGCGAGGTAGGCGATCACGCCGGCCAGCTCGTGGGGTCGGCCGAGCCGGGCCAACGGGTTGATCCGGCCCAGGTCCTCCGGCGTCGCTTCCTCGACGAACTCGGCGATCATCGGCGTGTCGACCCAGCCGGGCGAGACCGCGTTGACAGGGATCTTGTGGGCGGCGAGGTCGACCGCCAGCGAGCGGGCGAGCGAGTTGATCGCCGCCTTGGCGGCGCTGTAGTGGGCCGTTTCCGGCTCCGAGACGGCGCCGTTGATGGACGAGATGAAGATGATCCGGCCGCCGCCGGCCTCCTGCATCCGTTTCGCCGCCGCGACAGCGACCAGGAGGCTGCCGCGCAAGACGATGTCGAGGCAGGCGTCCCAGGCCTCGGCGGTCATCTCCAGGGTGTGGACCGGCTCGAACGTCGCCGCCGCGGTGACGGCGACATCGACGCCGCCGAGCCAATCGACCGTCTCGGCGACGAGCGCCTCGCACTCGGCCGGGTCGGCGACGTCGGTGGCGCGAATCTCGACCTTGGCGTCGGGATGCTTCTCCAGCACCCGGGCGCGGGTCTCCTCGAGCTTCTCCTCGCGGCGGCCGGCCAGCATCAGCGCGAAGCCGGCCTCGGCGAGGGCCTCGGCGCTGGCGGCACCCATGCCGCTGCCGGCGCCGGTGACGACCGCGACTTTTGCTCGCTCGCTCATTGGGCCAGGAACCCCCCGTCGATGACCAGCTCGGTGCCGGTCACGTAGGCGGCCTCGTCGGAGGCGAGGAAGACCAGGCCGTTGGAGATCTCGTGCGGCTGGGCGCCGCGCTTCATCGGCGTCGCCTCGGCGACCGCCTTCTCGACCTCGGGACCCTCTTCAGCGCTCATCGGCGTCAGGACCAGGCCCGGACAGACGCTGTTGACGCGGATCCCGTCGCCGACGTGCGTCAGAGCCGCGCTCTTCGACATCAGCACCACCGCGCCCTTGGTCGCCTGGTAGGAGATGTACTCCTCGGCGCCGACGATGCCCCAGATCGAGGAGGTGTTGACGATCGAGCCGCCGCCGGCCCGCTGCATCGCCGGGACCGCCGCCCGCATCCCCAGGAAGACGCCGGTCTGGTTGACCGCGACGACCTGGTTCCAGTGCTCCTCGGTCTCGTCGAGCAGGGCCGGCATCCCGAGGATCCCGGCGTTGTTGACGAGCACGTCGAGCTTGCCGAAGCGCTCCTCGGCGCGGGAGACGGCGGCTTTCCAGTCGGAGTCTTTGGTGACGTCGAGGTGGACGAACTCCGCGGCGAGGCCGCGGTCGGCGAGCGCCCGCGCGGTCTCCTCGCCCTGGTCGTCGCGGATGTCGCCGAGCACGACGCTGGCGCCCTCCTCGGCGAAGCGCTCCGCGTGTGCGGCGCCTTGCCCTCGCGCCGCGCCAGAGATCAGCGCGACTTTGCCGGCCAAGCGATCACTCATGCACAACTCCCTTCCCAGGTAGTCCTTGGCGACAACATACGCGATGAACTCATTGGATGCAATACCTCCCTGGCGATTTTTATCCCAGTTGTCCCTCTCCCCCGCGAAGTTCCAGCAAATCGGCGAAATCGCGCTCTCCCGCGGCGGTTTGCCCGCCGGCCGCGATGAAGTCCCGCATCCGCTTCCGCGCTTCGGGCTCGGTCTTGAGCAGGTCGAGCAGCAGCGCCTCCAGCGCCTCTCCGGAGCCCTCCTCCCCGGCCCCGACCCTGACGGCGAGCTTGGCCAGCGCCACCGCCCGGGGCGGCTGCGCGGAGATCCGCTCGCAGAGCCCGTCGACGTGAGCGTCGAGCTCGGCGTCGTCGAGGGCGCGGTTGACGAGGCCGTAGCGCTCGGCCGGCTCGGCCGGGAGGTCCGCGCAGCCGAGCAGCATCTCCAACGCCCGCGCCCGCCCGATCGTCGCCGGCAGCCGCTGGGTGCCGCCGCCGGCGGCGAGGATGCCGAGCGCCGCCTCCGGGAAGGCGAAGACGGCCCGCTGCCGCGAGGCGAAGCGCATGTCGAGCGCCAGCAGCAGCTCGCAGCCGCCGCCGCGGGCGGCCCCGGCGACCTTGGCAACCGTCACCGCGGGCAGTTCGCGGAGTCGCCTCATCAGCCGGTTGAAGCCACCGGGGGCGGTGCGGGGCGCTCCGTCCGGCTCGGCGAGGATCGCCTCGAGGTCGTAGTGGGCGACGAAGTACTCGGGATTGGCGCTCTCGAAGCGCAGGACCCGGACCGCCGGGTCGGCCTCGACCTCGTCGAGGGCTCGCTCGAGGTCGCGCCGCATCCGCGGGTCGAAGGCGTTGACCGGCGGGCTGTCGAGGACGAGGACGGCGACCGCGCCGGCGCGCTCCAGTCGCAGGGTCTCGAGCCGCAGCGGCTCCATCAGGTCTCGCCCCCCTCGCCGGGACCGAGCTCGACCACGGTCTTGCCGACGTTGCCGCCGGCGAAGAGGTCGATGAAGGCCTCGGGGATCCGCTCGATCCCCTGGAAGCGCCGCTGGTCGCCGCGCACCTCGCCGCTCTCGACCCACTCCCGCATCCGCTGCTCGAACTCCGGCCGGCGCTCGCGGTGGTCGCTGACCAGGAACCCGACCATGGTCAGGCGGCGGCCGAAGAAGTGGTGGAGGTTGCGCGGGCCGGCCGGGGGCTCCGTCGAGTTGTAACCGGAGATCGCCCCGCACTTGGCGATCCGGCCGCCGACCCGCATCCGCTCGATCGCCGCCTCCAGCTGCTCGCCGCCGACGTTGTCGAAGAAGCCGTCGATTCCCTCCGGAGCGAGCCGGTCGAGGGCGGCCGCGGCCGGCTCGGCGCTGTAGTCGAAGACCGCGTCGTAGCCGTAGCGCTCGACCGCGAGCCGGGCCTTCTCGGCGCTGCCGGTGCTGCCGATCGTCCGTGCCCCGGCCGCCCCGCAGATCTGCGCGGCGACGCTGCCGACGGCGCCGGCGGCGGTGCTGACGAAGACGCACTCGCCGACCTGCGGGGCGAGGATCTCGACCCCGAGGAAGGCGGTGAACCCGGTGCCGCCGAGCAGGTCGAGGTAGCAGGAGTGGTCGAGCCCGGCCGGCGGCGGTGCCAGCGCCCGCAGCTCCGCGACGGGAGCGACGAAACGGTCGCGGAGCCCGTGTTCGCTCGCCACCCAGGTGCCCTCCGGCAGCCCGGGGTCGCGCGAGGCGGCGACCACCCCGACCGCGTCGCCGTCGAGCGGCGCCCGCAGCGGCCAGGGCGGGTAGTAGGACGGGACGTCGTCCATGCGACCGCGCATGTAGGGGTCGACCGAGAGGAAGCGGTTCTCGACCAGGGCCTCTCCCTCGCCCGGCTCCGGCAGCGGCGCGCCGGCCAGCTCCCAGTCCTCGCGACCCGGCACGCCGACCGGGCGCCGGACGAGCTGCAAGTAGGTCGCCTGACCAACCACCCAGGCCATCGTACCGGTAGGAACTCATTGAATACAGGACCTCCGTCCAGCCGCTACGCTGAACGGGCAACCGAGGAAGCGGAGGAGCGAATGCCAGGAAACATCGGGCCGATGGAGATCGCGATCGTGCTGATCATCGCCCTGTTGGTCTTCGGGCCGAAACGACTCCCGGAGCTGGGCCGCAGCGTCGGCAGCGGCCTCCGCGAGTTCAAGGGCTCGATCTCCGGTGGCGACGAGCGCGACGAGGCGACCGTCGCCAAGAGCGCCGACGAGAAGCGAGCCTAGGGACAGGAGCGCGCCATCGGCCGCATCCGGGCGATCTCCAGCGAGGACCGGCTCAGCCCCGTCGAGCATCTCGACGAGCTGCGCAGCCGGCTGATCGTCTGCGCCTTCGTCCTCGTCGTCGCCCTGGCCCTCTGCTTCTGGCAGAACCATTTGCTGCTCGAAGTCGCCGGCAAGCCGCTGCCCGACGACCACGACCAGCTGATCACCTTCGGGGTGACCGAGCCATTCACGACGACGATGACCGTCGCCGCCTACGGGGCCCTCGTCCTCTCCCTGCCGGTCCTCCTCTGGCAGCTCTACGCCTTCGTGCTGCCGGCCTTCAGCAGGTCCGAGCGCCGCGCCGTGCTGCCGATCCTCGTCCTCTTCCCGATCCTCTTCCTCGCCGGGCTCGCCTTCGCCTACTTCGTGGTGATGCCGGCCGCGGTCAACTTCCTCCTCAACTTCAACGATGCCCAGTTCAACATCCAGGTCCGCGCCCGCGACTACTACGGCTTCTTCGGGATGACGATGCTGGCCGGCGGCCTGGTCTTCCAGATGCCGCTGCTGATCCTCGCCCTCACCCGCCTCAACATCGTCACCACCACCCAGATCGCCCGCAACCGCCGCTACGCCTACCTGGCGATCGCCGTCCTCGCCGCCGCTCTCCCCGGCATCGACCCGATCTCGATGCTGCTCGAGATGATCCCCCTGCTCGTCCTTTTCGAGCTCAGCGTCGCCCTCTCCCGCCTCTTCGACCGCCGCCGCGCGGTCAGCGACCTGGCCGAGGGCTCGACCTAAGCCGGCGGGTCCGCGAAGTTCCCGGGCCGGCGTTGCCATACGCTGCACGCCGCATGTCGGCGAAGCTGCGCGACCGCATTCCCCATCGCAAACCGCACAAGAAGCGGATGCTGATCATCGTCAACCCTTACGCGACGACGGTCTCCGACAGGCTGCGCAACCTCGTCGTCTACGCGCTCCAGGGGCGGTTCGAGGTCGAGGCGGTCTCGACCGAGGCGCAGAATCACGCGACCGAGATCGGGCGCGAGGTGCGCGACCATGGGTATGACGTGGTGGTCGCCTTCGGCGGCGACGGGACGCTCAACGAGGTCGCCAACGGGCTGGCCGGGACCGACGTGCCGGTGGCGATGCTGCCGGGCGGCTCGACCAACGTGGTCTGCCGCAGCCTCGGCATCCCCAACGACGTCGTCGACGCCACCGAGCACCTGCTCTCCCTTGTCGACGACTGGGCGCCGCGCAAGATCGACCTCGGCAAGGTCGACGATCGCCGCTTCGTCTTCGCCTGCGGCGCCGGGATCGACGCCACCGTCGTCCGCCGCGTCGACGCCCACCCGAGGCTGAAGGCGAAAGCCGGTCCGTACTACTACAGCTGGGCGGCGCTCTCGAGCTTCTACCGCCAGTACCTGGTAAGCCCGGTGCGGATGCGGGTCGCCGTCGGCGACGCCGAGCCGGTCGAGGGAGTCACCACGATCGCCCAGAACGCCGACCCGCTCACCTACTTCGCCAGCCGCCCGATCCGGGTCTGCGAGGGAATCGGGATCGACGACGGCACGCTCTCGCTCGGCGTCCTCAAGCGCGCCACCCAGCGCGACATGCCGACCCTGATCACCCGCCTCTTCAGCGGCACCAAGCCAGCCGCCCGCCACCGCCAGGTCGTCCACTTCGACGACGCCGCGATGGCAACCGTCGAGTCGATCTCCGAGGACAGGGACGGCCTCCCGCGGCCCTTCCCCGTCCAGGTCGACGGCGACTACATCGGCGACCGCGCCCGGGTGACGCTCGGCGTCGACCCCGGCGCCCTCACCATCGTCGCCTAGCCCCGGCTAGTCGAGCAGGCCGGCGTCGCGGGCCGCGAGCGCCGTTTCGGCGAGGGTCTGGGCGGCGTCGTGGCGGGGCTCCCAGCCAAGCTCGCGGCCGGCCTTGGCGGTGTCCATCGGCACCGGCGTCCTCACCGCGGTCGCCCACTCCAGCTGCGACGAGGCGAAGGCGAGGCGGCCGGCGACGCGGGCGCCGAGACCGGCCGCCAGCCGCGGCAGCGGAACCGCGTGCCAGCCGAGCGCGTGGGCGAGGTCGGCGACCGAGATCTCGCCGTCGCCGGCGAGGTTGTAGGCGCCGGGCGGGCCGTCGCCGGCGATCGCCGCCGCCAGCGCCCGGGCGACGTCGTCGTGATGTACGAGCTGGATCGGCACGCCGGGGTCGGGCAGCACCGGCGCCGGCAGCGGCAGCCGCGCGAGGCCGCGGCGCAGGGCCGGCAGCGGGTCGCCGAGCCGGGCGCCCTCGACCGCCTTGCGGACCAGCATCGTCGCCCGCGGCCCGGCGACGACGCAGGGGCGGAAGACGTAGGCGTCGACGTCGCTGCCGGCGACGATCCGCGCCAGCGTCGCCTCCAGCTCCGCCTTCTGGGCCGAGTAGTAGAAGCCATCGCTGCCCCGCGCCGGCACCTCCTCGCCGAGCGGCAGCGGGTTCTCGGGATGGAAGCCATAGGCGGCGACGGAGGAGGCGTAGACCAGCCGCTTGACCCCGGCCAGCACCGCCGCCTCGAAGACGTTGCGACTGCCCTCGAGGTT
>CBIHMQ010000095.1:0-7772 GCA_966211075.1 uncultured bacterium | reverse complement strand
ATCCGGGCGCCCGGATCGTCCTCACCGGCCTGTTCGGGGAACCGACCGCGCGCGGCAGGCGGGGCATGCCGGCGACGAAGTTCATGGAACGGCTCTACCGGGTGCCCGGGATCAAGAGCCTCTTCGACGGGGTCGCCCTGCACCCCTACGCCGTCGACGCGGAAACGCTCGAAGAACTGGTCGAGGGGCTGCGCGGAGTCACGGTCGAGAACAAAGACCGGGTGCCCCTCTACATCACGGAGATGGGCTGGGGCTCGGAGAACAACTTCAAGCAGGTCGCCTTCGAGCAGGGGATCCGGGGACAGGTCAAGCAGCTGAAGGCCTCCTACGGCTACCTGATGACCAACCGGGCCCGTCTCAACCTCAAGCAGGTCTACTGGTTCTCCTGGAAGGACCTGCCGGAATCCTGCACCTTCTGCGATTCGGTCGGCCTCTTCCGCGCCGGCGCTGGCTTCCGCCCGAAGCCCTCCTGGCACGCCTTCATCCGCCTCACCGGCGGCCGCGCGCGTCCATAGGGGGCTGGCCGTGACCTCGGCCCAGCGGGCGGCGGCGCTCTGGGCGCAACCGCGGGTGCGCCTCGGCGTCGCCGCCGTCGCCTTCGCCGCCGTCACCCTTGCCACGGTCCTGATCGCCCAGCCGCGGATGTTCAGCGGCTTCGCCAACTACGACGACGAGGGCTACATGCTGGTCGCCCTGAAGGGGTTCGTGAACCACGGCGACCTCTACGACCGCGTCTTCACCCAGTACGGACCCTTCTACTACGAGTTCTGGGGCGGCATCTTCTCGACCTTCGGGATCGCGGTCACCCACGACTCCGGCCGCACCGCGACGCTGGTCGCCTGGGTCCTATCCAGCCTCGCGCTCGGGGCGGCGACGATGCGGATCTCCGGCAGCCTGCTGCTCGGGCTGGCCACGCAGGCGCTGGTCTTCACGGCGCTCGGCGTGCTCACCAACGAGCCGATGCACCCGGTCGGGATCATCGCCCTGCTGCTGGCGGCGATCGTCGCAGTCTCCTGCCTGCTCCGGGAGCGGTTCTCGCCCTACGCGGCGGCCGGTCTCGGCGGCCTGCTCGCCGCCCTGCTGCTGGTCAAGATCAACGTCGGCGCCTTCGCGATCGTCTCGGTCGCCTTCGTCTGCGTCCTCAGCTACCCGGCACTCTCTTCGCGGCGCTGGCTGCGGCCGCTGGCCGAGCTCGCCTTCGTGGCGCTCCCCGTATTGCTGATGATCGGCAAGTTCGGCGAAGGCTGGGCGCGTCACTACGCGATCCACGTCGGCCTGGCGGCGCTCTCGGTGGCGATCGCCCTGCGCGCCCGCGAGCAGCGCCAGCGGCCGAATCAGGAGCTCGGCTGGCTTCTGGGCGGCTTCGCCCTCGTCTTCGTGCTCTCCTGCATGACGATCGTCGCCGCCGGGACCAGCCTCGACGGCCTCGTCGAGGGCGTGATTCGCCAGCCGCTGCGCCAGGCCGACTCCTACACTATCCCGATGCACATCTCGCGGCGCTTCTACGCGCTGAACCTGCTGGCGCTCGGGGCCGCGGCCGCCTACTGGTACGCGAGCCGCCGCCGCGACGGCGAGGCCGGGTCCGGCTGGGTCGCGGCGACCTCGCTGTTCAGCATCGGCACCGGCGTCGGCATCGCGCTCTCGGTCTCCGGTAAGGCGCTGCCGTTCGACGCCGGCACGATCGCCGGCTTCCAGTTGAGCATGCTGCCGTTCGCCTGGGTCGCCCTGCTTGACCAGCCTGCCGAGCGGCCGGCGGTCTCCTTCGCGGCGCTGCTGCTGCCTCCGCTCGCGGTCCTGCAGGCGTTGCACGGTTACCCGGTGGCGGGCAGCCAGACGCTGCTCTCGGCCTTCCTGCTGATCCCGGTCGGGGCGCTCTGCGTCGCCAACGGGGTGCGCGGCCTCGGCGCGGTTGTGCCGGCCGGTGCCGACCGCCGTGCCCTCGCCGGCTTCGGCGCCGTCGCCGCGGTCGTGCTGCTCTGGTTCGTCGGCAACGCCTACCTGCGCGAACCGCTCCGCGACGCTCCGGCCGGCTACGACGGGGGCTTCTCGCTGAACCTGCCCGGCGCCGAGGAGATCCACGTCGGCGAAGAAGAAGCCCAGCTCTACGGCGAGATCACCGCCTCGATCGACCGCAACTGCCCGGCCCTGGTCATGCTCCCGGGGATGAACAGCTTCTACCTCTGGTCGGAGCGGGAACCGCCCAGTTTCACCGCGACCGGCTGGGAGACCCTGTTCGACGACGGCCGCCAGAGCCAGGTGGTCGCCGACGTGCGCGGCATCCCGGGCCTCTGCCTGCTCCGCAACCGGGCCCTGGCGTCCGGCTGGGGCGAATCGCCGGGGCCGCTGACCCAGTACCTGGAAAGCGGCTTCGTCCCGGTCGCGACGTTCGGCGACTACGAACTGCTGCGGCGCCCCGGGGCCGCCTCGTGAGCACCTGGATCTTCACCCCGGTCTACCGCGACGTCCGCTCCTTCCGGATTCTCCGCGAGCGGCTGCTCGAGGAGCTGGCCGGGTCGGCGGCGACGCCGCCGGGGCCGGTCCGCTTCGTGGTCATCGACGACACGGCAGGGCAGGACCCCGAGGTCGCCTCGTTGCACGAGCTCGGTGACGTCACCGTCCTCCAGCCTCCCTTCAACCTCGGCCACCAGCGGGCGCTGGTCTACGCGCTGCGCAAGACCCTGCCGCGGGTCGCCGACGAGGACGCCGTCGTCACCCTCGACGCCGACGGGGAGGACCGGCCCGAGGACCTGCCGCGGCTGCTCGAGCCGCTCGCCTCGAAGCCGGCGGCCGAGCGCAAGGTGGTGCTGGCGCTGCGGACCAAACGCCGCGAGTCGCTCGGCTTCAAGGTCCTCTACCGCGGCTTCCGCCTGCTGTTCCGCTCCCTGACCGGGGCCACCGTGCGCTCGGGCAACTTCGCGGTGCTGCCGGGGACGATCGCCAAGCGGGCGCTCCTGCACCCGACCTTCGACCTCTCCTACTCCTCGGCGATCCTCGCCCTCGACCTGCCGGTCGAGTACGTGCCCTGCGAGCGCGGCGAACGCTACGAGGGCCGCTCGAAGATGACCTACGGCAAGCTCGCCATGCACGGCCTGCGGATGCTGATGCCGTTCACCGACCGGATCGCGATCCGCGCCCTCGGCGCCTTCGTCTTCTTCGGCGTCCTCGGCGCCGTCCTCGCCGCGGTGGTGGTGGCGCTGAAAATCTTCACCAGCTCCTCGATCCCCGGCTGGACCAGCTACATCGCCCTCGGGGCGCTGATCGTCTCCCTGGTCGCGCTCGGCAACTTCGTCAGCCTCTTCGTGCTGTTCTCGCAGACGCGGGCGGTCTCGCTCGCCAACATCGAGGAGCTGACCGCGGAGCGCCAGCCGTGAAGGCCAACGCCGAGCTGGTCGCCGGCCTCGCCGCCCACCTGCTCCTGATCGGCACCCCCGGCGTCGCCGCCGCCCTCTACGGGGTGCGGCGCGGGGTCAAGGAGGTGCCGATCCTGCTCGGGATCGCCCTGCTCGCCTCCGGCGCCACCGCCTTCGCCGCGTTCTGGGCCTACTACGCGGCCTCGACGGTCGGCCAGACCTGGAGCTTCCTGCTCTTCTTCGGATCGGCGCTGGCGATCGTCCTGCTCTGGCGCCAGGGCGGCCTCGATCGCGCGGTGCTGCGCCAGCTGCTGCCGCCGCTGGCGCTCTGGGTGCTGGGCAGCTGCTTCGTCGTCTTCCTCGGCTTCCTGCACGGCGGCACCGACAACCCGATCCCGATGTCGGCGCTGCGGTTCTCCTTCCAGCTGCCGTCCGACAACGACATCCCGCGCTACTTCGCGGAATGGTTCTCGACCCACGGCCACCAGAACCCGCCGCCGGCCTACCCGCCCGACTGGCTGATGAGCGACCGCCCGCCGCTGCAGGTCGGCTACGTGCTCGCCCAGCGCGGCTTCTTCGACACCCCCGGCGGCCTGCACTACGAGATCCTCACGGTGATCGTCCAGTCGCTCTGGATCGTCGGGATGTGGGCGGTGCTGGTGGCGGCCCGGCTGCGACCGTTCACCCGCGCCCTGGCGATCTTCGCGGCGATGCTCTGCGACATCGCGATCGTTCACGGCTTCTTCGTCTGGCCGAAGCTGATCGCCGCCGCCTTCCTGCTGGCGGCGCTGGCGATCGTGATCTCGCCGGCCTGGGCTCGCAGCCGCCTCGACCTGCGGATCGCCGCCCTGGTCGGGGGATTGCTGGCCCTGGCGATGCTCTCCCACGGCTCCAGCATCTTCGGGGTCATCCCGCTCGCCCTGCTGGCCGTCCTGCGGGGCCTGCCCAGCTGGCGCTGGATCGGCGTCGCCGCCCTCGCCGGCCTGGTCCTGATGGCGCCCTGGACCGCGTACCAGAAATACGCCGACCCGCCGGGCAACCGCCTGCTCAAGTGGCAGCTGGGCGGCGAAACGGAACTCACCTCGAAGGGCACCCTGGAGGCGATCGAGGACGGCTACAGCGAGGTCGGCCTCGACGGCGCCCTCGACCTCAAGGAGGACAACTTCGGGGAAATCGCCGGCTGGCCGCGGACCAAGTGGGAATACGAAGGGGCAGTCGACGGGCTCGATGAAGGCAAGCCGGGCGTGGCGGCGGCGAAGGTGCGCGCGGTGCGCTTCTTCTCGCTGCTGCCGTTCCTCGGTCTGCTGCTGGTCGCGCCGGTGGCGATGCTCGTCGCCCGCCTGCGCGGCTCCCCGCGCGAGGAGGCCGACTGGCGCTTCGCCCTGATCTGCTTCGCCTTCTTCGCGATCGCCTGCGTCTGCTGGGGCCTGCTGCTGTTCGGGACCCCGGACTCGCGGGCGACGATCCACGTCGGCAGCCTCGCCGTGCCGCTGCTCGGGGTGGTCGGCTGCGTGGCCGGCCTGCGCGCCTGCTACCCGCGGCTGGCGGCGCTGGTGGTCGGCCTCAACGTGCTGTTCGTCCTCGCTCTCTACACGCCCTCCCTGGAACCGCCCCCGGGGACCAGCTACTCGCCGCTGACGGCGCTGCTGGCGGCGGCGAGCCTGGCGGCGCTGGCGTTCGTCACCTTTCGCGGCAGCGGCGAACCCGGCGAGCCGCCAACGCCTCTGGCGACCGGCGCGGCCCATACTGTCGCGGCCCGCCAGCCGAGCTGAGATGCCCGCCGATCCGACCCAGACCGCCTCCCAGGAGCCGCGGATGCCGCCGCCGGCATCGCGGCCCGCAGCCGCGCTGTCGCGGCTGCGCGGCGCGCTCTCGCGGTCGCTGTTCCCGGCGGGCGACCCCAGCCGCTCGTTCGGCCGGCTGGAAGCGGCAATCCTGATCGTCGCGCTGCTCGCCCTGGCCACGGTCCTGAGCCTGCTGCGGCTGGGCCTGTCGACCTCGCTCAACACGGTCTGGGCCGAGGACGGGCCGATCTACCTGCAGGCGGCGTTGAGCCAGGGCTTCTGGGACGCTCTCTTCTCGCCCTACGCCGGCTACCTGGTGCTCGTCCCGCGCCTGATCGGCGAGGCGGGAGCCGCGGTTCCCCTGCAGCAGGCGGCGGCGACGATCTCGATCGTCTCGGCGTTGGTGGCGGCCCTCAGCGGCCTTGCCGTCTGGTTCGCGAGCGCCGGCCACATCCGCGACCCCTATCTGCGCGGCGCCCTCGCGATCGCCACCGTGCTGGCGGCGACGGCCGGGCAGGAGACGCTCAACTCGGCCGCCTACGCGCCCTGGTTCATGCTGGTGGCGGCCTTCTGGCTGCTCTTCTTCCGCCCCCGCGGCCTCTCCGCCGCAATCCTCGCCGGGCTCTTCCTGCTCGCCACCGGCCTCAGCACCCCCGGCGTCTGGTTCTTCCTCCCGCTCGCCGCCCTGCGCGCGGTGACCGCCGCCAACAAGCGCGACGCGATCCTGGTCGGCGGCTACGCCGTCGGCGCCGCCGTCCAGGTCCCGGTGGTGCTCGGCCAGCAGCAGGACCCCGGCCTGTGGACCTCCAACATCTGGACCGCCTACCTGCAGCGGGTCGTCGACAGCGGCATCTTCGGCGAGCGCCTCGGCGGCAACCTCTGGGAGCACTTCGGCTGGACCTTTCTCACCCTCTTCTGCATCGCCCTCCTCATCGCCCTCCTGGTCGGCCTCTGGCGCACGACCCCCGGCGGGCGCTGGTTCGCCGCCGTGGCGATCCCGACCTCGGCGCTGATGTTCTTCGTCTCCGTCTACCAGCGGACCGTCGCCGACAACATCTTCTGGTCGATCGGCGACTCCGGCGGCACCGCGAGCCGCTACGTGATGGTTCCGGCGCTGCTGATGTTGAGCGCCCTCGTCGTCGTCCTCGATGGGGCGATCCGGCGGCAGGGGCGGGCCTGGCGCTGGTGGCTGGCCGCTCCCGCCGTGGGCGTGATCCTGCTCGCGGTCGCCGTCTCCTTCGACATGAGCGGCGACGGTCGCGGCGGGCCACCCTGGGACGAGGCGCTGCGGGCGGCCGCCAACAAGTGCGTCTCCCAGGGCGAAGAACTCGCCGGGATCGCCACCGCGCCGGAACCGTTCGGCGTGCAGGTGCCGTGCTCGGACGTCGCCTCCTACGCCGACCCGGGCGTCGGAGCGTTGCCGGAGAGCGGAATCGGGGAGGATGCGACGCCATGACCCGTCTTCTCATCACCGGCGGCGCCGGCTTCGTCGGCTCCAACCTCGCCGTCTCCCTCGCCCGGCGCCACCCCGAGTGGGACGTCCTCGCGCTCGACAACCTCTACCGGCGCGGCTCGGCGCTGAACCTGCCGCGGCTGGAGGCGGCCGGGGTCGAGTTCGTCAAGGGCGACGTCCGCGAGCCGGCCGACCTGCAGGCGCTGCCGGAGCTGACCGCGCTGATCGAGTGCTCGGCCGAGCCCTCGGTGATGAGCGGCGTCGACGGCGACACCTCCTACCTGCTCCACACCAACCTCACCGGCGCCTACAACTGCCTCGAGCTGGCCCGCCGCGATGGCGCCTTCTTCGTCTTCCTCTCGACCAGCCGCGTCTACCCGGTGGCGCCGCAGGTGGAGCTGGCGCTGGAGGAGGCCGAGACCCGCTTCGAGATCGCCGCCGAGCAGGCGGTGCCGGGGGTCTCCCCGGCCGGGATCTCCGAGCGGTTCCCGCTCGAGGGCGCCCGCACCCTCTACGGCGCCACCAAGCTGGCCGCCGAGCTCTTGATCGAGGAGTTCCGCGAGGGGCTCGGCGTCCCGGCGGTGATCGACCGCTGCGGCGTCATCGCCGGCCCCTGGCAGATGGGCAAGGTCGACCAGGGCGTCTTCACGCACTGGATGCTGGCCCACCACTTCCGCAACCCGCTCAAGTACATCGGCTTCGGCGGCGAGGGCAAGCAGGTCCGCGACCTGCTCCACGTCGAGGACCTGGTCGACCTGGTCGAGCGCCAACTGCTCGCCCCGGAGGAGTGGGACGGGCGCACCGTCAACGTCGGCGGCGGCCGCGAGTGCAGCCTCTCGCTGCGCGAGACGACCGCGATCTGCCGGCGCCTGACCGGCAACGAGGTCCCGATCGAGCCGGAGCTGGAGACCCGCCAGGGCGACGTGCCCGTCTACCTCTCCGACTGCACCAAGCTCTTCGGCCTGGACGAGTGGCGCCCGCGCCGCGGCGCCGAGCAGGTGCTGGCCGATATCCACGAGTGGATCGCGGCCGACGAGCAGCGGATCGCCGAAGCGCTCGAGGTCTAGGGGCGGATTCAGCCGATCAAGAACTTCCGCGGAAAGTTATGGCCCCTATAGGGGCACTAAGTATCCGCAGAAGTATTTGAGCATCCAAGGCTTTGACCTGGAGGAGCGGCGCCGCTCC
>CBIHMQ010000094.1:0-7866 GCA_966211075.1 uncultured bacterium | reverse complement strand
CCCGCCTCGGCCTCGTACGCGGCCGCGTAGCAGTCGCTCAGATCGGCGAAATGGCACTCGAAATCGGCCGGCTCGCCGTCGCCGCGCGCCAGCACGTCCTCGACCTCGACCGCCTCGAAACCACGCTCGTCGCAGGCGCGCAGCATCGCCTCGGCCAGGGCTTCGCGCGACCCCGCGGATGCTCTCCGCTCCCCGTCCCCGCCTTCGCTTCCATAAGGCGCTCTCGCCGACATCTATCCCCCGCTGGCACCGTCCGCTTGCCTCCCAAGCGGCTCCGACCAGTTAATGGGAACGAGCATACATTTAAATAAAAACGACTTCCTCAGCGCGGTGAGCGCGTTGATCCCGGGGGCTATCCTGCGGGCGATGGCGTCGCTGCCGAAGCACCTGCGGCCAAACCCGGTGGGCCGCGAGCGGCTGCCCCGCGAGATCGTGGCCGAATACCAGCGCGACCGCATCCTCGACGCGGCCACCGAGGTCTTCGCCGAACGCGGCTACCAGGGGTCCACCGTCGACCACATCGTCACCGCCGCCCACGTCGGCGTCGGCAGCTTCTACGAGCGTTTCGACAACAAATGCGCCTGCTTCATCGCCGCCTACGACCGCGTCGCCGCCGCCGCTCGCGAGCGGATCGTCGCGGCGCTGCCGGCCGAGGCACCGTGGGGCGAGCGCCTGGTCGCCGGCCTGGCGGACCTGCTGGCGGCGATCGCGGCCGACCCGGCGGCCGCGCGCATCGGCCTGATCGAGGTCCATGCCGCCGGCCCCGCCGCGCTGGCCGGCCACGAGGGCAACCTCGACGAGGCGGCGGCCGCACTCCGTGGCGGTCGGGCCGAGGGCGACGTCGCCGCCGACCTGCCGGAGAGCCTCGAGTTCGCCACGGTGGGGGGCCTCAGCTGGTTCCTGCAGCAGCGGATCGCCGCCGGCGAGGCTGTCGAGGCGACGGCACTCCTGCCCGACCTTCTGGAGATCGTCTCCGAGCCGTTCCTCCTCGCCTGAAACCTCGCCAGTACCAAAAGGCGTCGCGCAGCTATGGTCCGCGGGTGTCCGAGCGAGAGCGGCAGGACGATCTGGCGCTGCGGCTGGCGCGCCTTCCCCCGGGCAGGCACGGTCTGCCCCGCGAGTTCGTCGCCCGCAACCAGCGCGACCGGCTTGCCGCCGGGATGATCGCCACCGTCGCCGAGCGGGGGCTGAACGAGGCGACCATCGCCGACGTCTGCGCCGCCGCCGGGGTATCGCGCCGCACCTTCTACGCCTACTTCTCCTCCAAGGAAGAGTGCTTCCTCGCCACCGCCGCGAGACTTCTCGCCTACCTCCGCGGTGCCGCCGACGCGGCGTCCGCCGAGGCCACCGACTGGCCGGGCCGCGTCACCGCGAAGCTGCGAGCGACGCTGGAGCTCTTTGCCGCCAACCCCGACTTGGCCCGGTTCACGCTGGTGGCACCGCAGCGGGCCGGCGGCCCGGTCGCGGTCCGTTACCGCACGGCGATGTCTCGAACGGTCGAGTACCTCGGCGAGGGCATGCCGGGCCCGCCGGCGACCCGCGCTCCCTCCGAGGCGGTCGCCGCCTCCCTGATCGGAGGCATGGTCGCCCTCGTCGTCCGCAAGGTCGACGCTGGCCGGGGAGGCGAGCTGCCGGGCCTGCTTCCCGACCTCGTCGAGCTCTTCCTGACGCCGTACCTCGGCCGCGAGGCCGCCGTCGCGGCTGTCGCTTCGGCCTAGTCTGGCTACACTCCGTCGCATGGGTAGGGGAATCGCGAGAGTGCTCGCGGTGGCGAGCGCGGTGCTCTTGATCGGGGCCGTTGCGGCCTGGGCGGTCAGCGACGTCACCAAGGTGCACCTGCAGGCGGGCAACCTCGTTGTCGACGGCGAAGGGGGATTCACCCCGACGACGCTGCCGAAGAACGTCAACGCCCCGATCACCCTCTTCGGCAAGGGCAAGATCAGCACCATCGACGGCAGCCTGCCGCCGGTTCTGAAAACCATCGAGTTCGAATTCGACAAGCACGGCGCCGTCGACACGACCGGGCTGCCGAAATGCTCGGCCGGGAAACTGCAGGCGACGACGGTGGCGGTGGCGCGGAGGCTCTGCCCGGGGGCGATCGTCGGGACCGGCTTCGGCCACGCCGTGGTCAAATTCCCCGAACAGGCGCCGATTCCCGCCAACTCGCCGATCACGATCTTCAACGGACCGAGGATCGGCGGCGATCCGAGCGTCCTCGCCCACGCTTACGTGACGGTGCCGGTCCCAACCACCTTCATCGTCCCGGTCCGGATCGAAACGATCCACAACGGCCGCTACGGCTACCGGGTCCGCGCCGAGATCCCCAAGATCGCCGGCGGCTCGGGGATCCCGATCTCGGGCTCGATTAGGGTCGGTCGCAAGTGGGTCTTCAAGGCCAAGAAACACAGCTACATCAACGCTCGTTGCGCCGACGGCAGGCTGCAGGCGATTGGGAAGTTCGACTTCAAGGACGGGACTCGCCTGCAGGGCACCTTCGTGCGTCCCTGCAAGGCCCGCGGTTGAGGTGCCGACCCCTCCTCTCCCTGCTCCTTGCCGCCGCCCTCCTCCTCTCGATAGCGACTTCGGCCGACGCCGAGCTCGTCGAGCGAGGCGGCCTCTTCGTCCGTTTCCAGGGCGGCCTGGCGCCGACGGCACTCCCGCGCGACTCGCTGGCGCCGATCTCCGTCAGCGTCGACGGCACCGTCAAGACGCTCTCCGGCGAACGGCCACCGGCGTTGCGGCGGATCTCGATCGAGCTCAACCGCGGCGGCGTCCTCGACCCCCGCGGCCTGCCGGTCTGTCGCTTCGAGGAGCTCCGCTCGACCGCTGACAAGCAGGCGCTCGCGAATTGCGGCGACGCTCTCGTCGGCCGCGGCAGCTATCTCGCCAGTACCGCCTTCCCCGAACAGTTGAGCTTCCCGTCGTCGGGTCAGATCCTCGCCTTCAACGCCGTCGTCGCGGGTCGACCGGCGATCCTCGCCCACGTCTACGGGACCGAGCCGGTGGCGATGACCCGGCTCATCACCTTCCACATCCGCCACCGTCGCGGCGCCTATGGGACCGTCCTCACCGGCGCCCTGCCGCCGGCGCTCAACCGCTACGGCTACGTCAAACGCATCAGTCTCCGCCTCCACCGTCGTTTCGTCTACCGCGGCGAACAGCGCAGCTACCTGGCCGCCGCCTGCCCGGCCCCGGCAGGCTTCCCCGGCGCCACCTTTCCCTTTGCCCGGGCGGCGATGAGCTTTGCCGACGGCCGCACCCTGACCAGCACGCTGACGCGCAGCTGTCGGGTCCGCGGCTAGTCCGGTTCGGGTTCAACCGGCGAGCAGGCCGCGCAGCCGCTCGAGGCGCCCGTCCCACTCCGAGCCGACCGCGGCGATCCAGCCGGCGGCGTCGGCGAGCGGCCGCGCCTCCAGCTCGAACTTGATCTCGCGGCCGCTGCGGCGGCCGCTGATCAGGCCCGCCGCTCCCAGGGTCGTGAGGTGCTTGGCGACCGCCTGGCGGCTGATCGGCAGGTCGGCGGCGAGCCGGGTCGCGGTGGCGCCGGGCTCGACGGCGAGCGCCGCGACCAGGTGGCGCCGGGTGGGGTCGGCGAGCGCGGCGAAGACGGCGCCGACCTGGGCGTCGGCGGCCGGCGGGATCGGCCCCAAGCCCGCCACGGCTAGGCGAGGACGAGGCGCCCGAGCAGGAGCGGCAGCGCCGCCAGCCGCGGCGCCCAGGCGGCGGCGAGGAGGGGGGAAGGGGTCGGTCCGAGCCGGGTCTCGACGACGGTGACGCGGGCGCCCTCGGCGACGGCGTCGACGGTCAGCTCGACCTCGCTCTCGCCCCATTCCTCGCGGCGCCAGCGGAAGCAGACGCGTTCGGCCTCCTCGACGGTCAGCTCGACGTCCTCCTCCAGCCACTCGGAGAGGAACTCCTCGTCGCGCAGCGCCTCGCGGACCTCCTCGGCGGGCGCCTCGACCAGGACCGAACGCTCTACGGTGTGTGCTAGCGTGGACACGCAACCTCATGGTTGCACATCCGCACCACGGACTTCAACCCAGGAACGGAGGCCCAATGCCACTGGTACCGATGGTCGTCGAGCAGACCGCTCGCGGCGAGCGCTCCTTCGACATCTACAGCCGCCTGCTGGCGCAGCGGATCATCTTCCTGGGGGAGCAGGTGACCGAGGACCTCGCCAACCTGATCATCGCCCAGCTGCTGCACCTCGAGTCAGAGGACCCCGACAAGGACGTCAGCCTCTACATCAACTCGCCCGGCGGCTCCGCCTACGCGGGCCTGGCGATCTACGACACGATGCAGTTCATCAAGCCCGACGTGCAGACGATCTGTTACGGGATCGCGATGTCGGCCGGCTCGCTGATCCTCACCGGCGGCGCCGAGGGCAAACGGATGGCGCTGCCGAACAGCCGCATCCTCATCCACCAGCCCAGCGGCGGCTTCGAAGGGCAGTCCAGCGACATCGAGATCCACGCCCGCGAGATCCTCGAGCTGCGCGAGCGCCTCGACGGCATCTACGTCCGCCACACCGGCCAGTCCCCCGAGCAGATCCACGAGGACATGGAACGCGACAAGTTCTTCCTGCCCGCCGACGCGGTCGAGTACGGCCTGATCGACCGGGTGATCGAGTCGCACGACCCGCAGAAGGTCCCGGTCGGGTTCCGCGACGGCGGGGGCGACTAGGCCGGGGCGACGACCAGGCGGAGCCCGATGTCGAGCTCGGCCGCCTCGCGGAGGTGGCCGTAGCGCTCGTCCCAGGCGCCGCTGGCGAGATCGGCGCGGAGCGCCTCGATGCCGCGCTCGGCCTCGGCCAGTTCGGCCGCGTCCATCACCTGCCAGCCGGAGCTGCCCCGGCGCAGCTCGGCGTCGAGGTGCAGCTCGGGCCGGTCCCAGAGGGCGCACCAGAAGGCATCGGTGCAGTCGCGCGGGATCGGTACCGGCTCGACCCGCGCGCCCGGCAGCGCCGCGGTCAGGTCCGCGAGCGGCCCCATCATCTCTTCGTGGATGGCGAGCAGCCGGGGTATGTAGTCGCGGACCATCCACATCACCGCCAGGGCCGGGGCGTCGAAGGTGAGGACGACGACGCGGTCGCGGGCGACCCGGCGCATCTCGGCCAGCCCCGCGGCTTGGTCCTCCCAGTGGTGGGTGGTGATGATCGCCATCGCCGCGTCGAAGCTGTCGTCGTCGAAGGGCAGCGCTTCGGCCCGGGCCTGGACGACCGGGGCGGCGCCGTCGGGGCGCTGGGAGATCATCACCGCCGACGGCTCGACCGCGGTCACCTCGCGCTCGGCCGGCTCGTAGGAGCCGGTGCCGGCGCCGACATTGAGGACCGTGCGGGCGTCGCCGAGCGCCGCCTCGATGCGGGCGGCGATCCGCGGGTCGGGCCGGCGGACCTGGCGGTAGCCGACCCCGATCCGGTCGTAGGCGGCCTCGGCCACGGCTAGCGCTCGCCGAGGCGGCGGAGCGCCCAGGCGCCGACGACGGCGGCGCCGGCGCCGGCGAGGGAGCTGCGGACGCCGCCGCGGCGCAGCGCCGGGTCGCGGGCGGCGAGCGCGAAGGCGACGGCGTCGCCGGCGTCGACGCCGGCCGCGGCGATGCCGACCGCGCGCAGCCGCGCCCGGTCGTCGCGGGCCGCCAGGGTCAGCGCGCCGAGGGCGATGTCGCGGCAGCCGCCGATCCGTGCCAGGACCATGCTGCCTCCGCCCGGCGGAAAGCTGAGTGTCCGCAGTGCCGGTCCCGGCGCCGCCGCGACGCCGACGCCGATCGCGATCCGCCCGACGGCTATCCCGAGAAGGGCCTGTCGGGCCGGTGGGTCGATCTTTCCGCGTCGCCGCATCGGACTCCAATCTAGCGGCCGGCTTTCCAACCGCGGTCACTTGAGGCCCCTATAGGGACCTTGAGCGACCGAGAATCCGTCGAGGCTCTGGGTGGGGGCCATCGGTGGCCGAGGAATGCGACGGTCATCATGGGCACGATGGCCGAGGGCGACACGATCCTGCGCGCCGCGCGGCGGCTCGAAGCCGCGATCGGCGGCGAGACGGTCGCGGTGTCGGCCCCGAACCCGCGCGGCCGGGCGGCCCGGGTAGAGCGGCTCGACGGCCGGCGGCTCCAGCGAGTCGAGTCGCGCGGCAAGCACCTGCTGTTGCGCTTCGGCGACCTCGTCCTGCACAGCCACATGGGAATGAGCGGCTCCTGGCACACCTACCGCCGTGGCGAGCGCTGGCGCAAGCCGCGCCGCGCCGCCTGGGCCGTGCTGGCCGGCGAGCGCCAGGAGGCGGTCCAGTTCGGCGGCCCGACTCTGCGGGTGCTGGCCGCCGACAGGCTCCGGCTCGACCCGGCCCTGGCCCGGCTCGGGCCCGACGTGCTCGCCGACGACTTCGACCCGGGGGCGGTGGCGGCGGCGATGCGGGCGCAGCCGGATCGCACCCTCGGCGACGCCCTGCTCGACCAGCGGCTGCTGGCCGGCGTCGGCAACATCTTCAAGAGCGAGGCCTGCTTCGCCGCCCGCGTCGATCCCTGGCGGCGACTCGGCGACCTCTCCGACGGGGAGCTGCGGGCGGTCCTCGACGCTGTCCGCGCGCTGATGCTGGGCGCCGTCGCCAGCGGCCGCCAGCCGCACGCGATCTACCGCCGCCGAGGTCCCTGCCCCGTCTGCGGCGGGCCGGTCTCGTCCCGGGGCCAGGGCGACGCAAACCGCACCACCTACTGGTGCGGGCGCTGTCAGGCCTGAGCCAGCTGCCGCAGCCGCTCGCCCTCGACCCGCAGCATCTTCCAGTCGTCGAGTCGCCGCGCCCCGAGCTTGTCGTAGAAGTTGAGGGCCGGCTCGTTCCAGTCGAGCGCGCACCATTCGAGCCGCGCGTAGCCGCGCTCGACCGCCAGCCGCGCCAGGTGCTCCATCACCATCTGCCCGGCGCCGCCGCGCCGCTGCTCGGGCCGCACGTAGACGTCCTCGAGCCAGATCCCCGGCCGGCACTCGAAGGAGGAGAAGGTGGTGAAGAAGATCGCGTAGCCGATCGCCTCGTCGCCGTGCTCCAGCAGCAGCGCCTCCGCCGCCCGTAGCTCGAAGAGGGTGCGGCGCAGGACCTCGGCGTCGCCGTTGACCTTGTCGGCGAGCTTCTCGTACTCGGCCAGCTCGACGATCAGCCCGAACAGCGTCTCCACGTCGGCTTCGCCGACGGGGCGGATGCGGGTCTGCTCGGCGCTCGCCACGGCCTGCGACTGTACCGGCCGTGAACGCTCCGCTCCGCAGCCGGCCCCGCGCCTATTACCTGGTCGCCGGCGTCCCCCTCGACGCCGAGCTGGAGCGCCACCGCGCCCTGCCCGTCTTTGCCGCCGGACCGCTGGCCGAGCGCGCTCCGGAGCTGCGGGTCCGCCGGGCAAGGCGCCGCCCCAACCGGCTCGGCTTCGCCGTCCCCACCCAGTTCCGCCTCTCGGTCACCGCCTACCCGGGCATCCGTCCCGGCGACGTCCTCGAGACCCTCCTCCACGAGCTCACCCACCTCCACGTCGGCCGCGCCCCCGAAGCGCACGCCTGGCATGGCCCCACCTTCAAGAGCACCCTGGCCCGGGCGATGGCCGAGGCCTACGGGGTCGACGGCATCGCCCCGCGCAGCACCCTGCACGGCGTCTACGCCGAGGCGATCGAGGAGCGGCTGCTAGCGGCCGCCGAGCAGCGAGCGAGAGCCGACACCCGGACTTGAACCGGGGACCCCTTCATTACGAATGAAGTGCTCTACCAACTGAGCTATGCCGGCGCGCGAGGCCACATTCTAGGCAGGACGGGAGCACGGTTCCGTCGAGGCCGTCGTCGATGATGCCGGGATGGCGAAGCCGCGCGATGGTGCGCGCTTCGGCGAGGAACCGGCG
>CBIHMQ010000093.1:0-7945 GCA_966211075.1 uncultured bacterium | reverse complement strand
GAGCGGGGGGGCTCGCCGGTGCGGGGCCCGGGGCCTGCGCTTCGTCCGGCTGCTCGACGCCGAGGGTCTCGGCCAGCTCGCCGGACTCGAACATCTCCTCGACGAGGTCGCAGCCTCCGAGCAGCTCGCCGTTGACGTAGAGCTGGGGGAAGGTCTGCCAGTCGGAGATCTCGGCGGTGACTTCGCGCAGCGGCTGCAGCGCCGGCAGCACGTCGATTGCGCCGTACTCGACGTCGATCTGGTCGAGAACCTGGACTACCCGCATCGAGAAGCCGCAGCGCGGCGCGTCGGGGGTCCCTTTCATGAAGAGGAGGACCGGGTTGGCCCCGATCAGCTCTTCGACCTTGGACTTCAGCTCTGGATCGGCCATGTCCACAGACTAGCTACCCCGCCACGTCGGTCTTGACCGAGAGGGCGTGGATGGTGCCGTCGTCGAAGCGCTCCTTGACAGCGGCCTTGACGAGGCGGTGCTGGTCGATCCGCGAGAGGCCCTCGAACTGGGGGGCGGCGACGACCGCCCGCAGGTGGTCGCCGTTGCCCGTTTCGTCGCTGACCTCGACGGCGGCGCCGGGCAGCGCCGCCTCGATCATTCCCTTCAGCTCGGCGAGGTCGGCGGCCACTGGAGCTAGCCGGAAACTTTCTCGCCGAGCGTGTTGAGCATCTCCTCGACACGCACGAACTTGACGCGGGGACGCCCGTGCGGCTCGCCCCGGCCGACCTCGGCCTGGTCGATCGCCTGCCAATCCTCGAAGCTGACGTAGCGGACGTTCCGCTCCCGCAGCAGCTCCTCGATCGCCGCCGGGTCGGGCTTCTCGGGGTCGAGCAGCGTTCCCGCCTCGACGTCGGCGAGCAGGTGCTGGACGGTCTCCAGCGCGTCTTTCTTGTTGGTGCCGATCACGCCCGAGGGGCCCCGCTTGATCCAGCCGGCGGTGTAGTGGCCGACCTTGTGCCCGGCGTCGTGGGAGTCGAGCACGCGGCCGCCCTCGTTGAGGATCAGGCCCCGCTTCTCGTCGAAGGGGACGCCCTGGATCGGGATGCCGGTGTAGCCGACCGAGCGCAGCACCAGGCCGCACTCCAGCTCTTCGCGCTCGCCGGTGTCCTTGGCACGCAGGGAACCGCCTTCCTCGACCAGCTCGTTGCGGCCGATCACGATCTTCTCGACCTTGCCGTCGCCCTTGATCTCGACCGGGGAGGCGAGGAAGCGCAGGACGACTCGCTTGCGCTTGCCCTCCGGGGTGCGCCGCGAGAACTCCTGCAGGGTCTCGACGTTGACGCGGGTGGTCTTGTCGACCTCGTCGGATTCGAGGTAGGCGGCGCTGGCCGGGTCGAGCTCGACGTCGGCCGGGTCGACGATGACGTCGCCGTCCTCGAGCTCGCCAAGCTCTTTGATCTCCGGGTTCGTGAAGGCTGCCTGGGCGGGACCGCGGCGGCCGAGCACGACGATCTCCTCGATCTCTGAGCGGTCGAGCAGTTCGATCGCGTGGTCGGCGGTGTCGGTCTGGCGCAGCTCGTGGTCGGTCAGGGCCAGCATCCGCGCGACATCCATGGCGACGTTGCCGTTGCCGATCACCACGGCGCGCTTGCAGGAGAGGTCGAAGTCGTGGTCGGCGTAGTCGGGGTGGGCGTTGTACCAGCCGACGAAGGCGGTGGCGGCGGCGCTGCCGGGCAGGTCCTCGCCGGGGACGCCGAGGCTGCGGTCGGTCTCGCACCCGACCGTGAAGACGATCGCGTGGTAGTGGCGCTCGAGGTCCTCGACGTCGATATCGCGGCCGACCTTGACGTTGCCGAAGAAGCGGAAGCCCTCGCGGGCGGCGGTTTTCTCGTAGACGCGGATCACCGACTTGATCTTCGGGTGGTCCGGGGCGACGCCGCCGCGGACGAGGCCGAACGGGGTCGGGAGGCGGTCGAAGAGGTCGACCTGGGCGTGGCTGTCGCCGTCCTTGAGGATGTGCTCGGCGGCGTAGAAGCCGGACGGGCCGGCGCCGACGATGGCGACTCGAAGGGGGTTCTCAGGGCTTCCGATCTTGCTCATGTCTCTCTATCTCTTGCCGTTCAGGGAGCGCGAAAGGATAGGGAATGCGACGCCGCGGGCGGCTCAGCCGAGCGGCTGCGGCTCGGTCGCGAGCGCGCTGGGCGTGCCGTCAAGCGCGTCGAGCGCTTTGCGGACCGACATTGCCACGCAGGTGAAGATCGGCGTCTCCCGCTCGGTGTACTCGCTCGACTCGGTCGGGCGCAGCTCGTTGACCAGCTGCAGGAACATGCCGGGGTCGTCGCCCTCGAAGCAGACGACGAACTCCTGGTCGTCGATCCCGTATGAGTAGGTCGTGTTGATGGTGATCTCGGGGTAGCGGCGGCCGACCTCGATGTGGCCGCGCATGATCCGGCCGCGCTCCTCCGGCTCCAGCCCGTACCAGCGCCGCTGCTTGACCATCGGGTAGAGGAACAGGTACTTGCGCTCGGAGGTGCAGATCTCCGGCCGCGCGTCCTCCTCCGAGTAGGGCGACGGTTTGGTCATCGAGAGGAATGAGTAGGGCGTGCTCGTCCACTTCGCCAGGCCGCTCTGCCCGAGCACGACGTGGAAGGTGTGGATGTCGGCCAGGTTGGGGCTCTGGGTGAGCAGGACCAGGTCGACGTCGCCGCGCGTGCCTATGGTTGAGTACGCGCGCAGCGAACGGTCGAGCCCGTAGTCCTCGCAGGCGGCGAGGAACTCGCCCTTGTCGGCCGCGCGGAGCTCCGGGTCCCGACGGCGCCAGGCTGGATCGATCTTGAAAAAGCTGAACTTGGCGAAAGTGCGGTCGGCCATCTGGGTAGGGACGATAGCGGCCGTGGTGCTGGGGTTCGGGGGTGGAGCTCCGCTTAACTTTTTCGGTGTCGCGGAGGGGGCCGTCCGAGCTTCTGGAGCCGAAAAAGTACAAGACGCTTCACCCCACCCACGAGGCCCAGCACGCGTGACGTTGGCGTGGCTCCCCCCGGGCACGAGCGTTGGTGAGTTGGCTGCCGCGGGGCTCTCGCCGGGGGTCATGAGTGCCGGGCTCGGCAAGGTCCCGGCGGAGCAGACGTATCTCGACATCACGCAGGGGAACCGGGTCTTCGGCTCGCTCTACGACGAGGATCTGGTGCCGGCCGTGGTGCCGCTGAACCGGCCGGTCCGCGACCGGGCGGTGATCGAGCGGGCGGAATCGGCGCCGGCGGAGATCGTGCCCGGGCTGCTCGTCGAGACGTTGCGCGGGGTTGGACGGTCGCTGGCGGTGCGGGACGCGACGGTCGCGGAGCTGCCGGCGCTGGTGCGGCGCCTGGGGGAGAACGGTCTCCTGATCGCGATCGAGCGGCCGACGGGGGAGAGCGACCAGCCGCTGGCGATCGGGATCGCCGGGCCGGGGTTCGACGGCAACCTCACCTCGAGCTCGACCCGGCTCGACGGTTACGTGCTCTCGACCGACGTGGCGCCGACCGTCCTGGACCACTTCGGGATCGAGGTGCCGGGGGAGATGACGGGGCAGCCGATCCGCTCGGAGGGGGCGGCTGACGTCGCCGTAGTCGAGTCGCTGGCGGCTCGGATGGACGTGATCTCCGAGCGCCGCGGGCCGGTGATCGGGCTGAGCCTGCTGGTATGGCTGGCGGCGCTGGGGCTGGCGGCCGCGGCGAGCCGCGGGCGGCTGGCGCGGGCAGGGGTGAAGCTGGCCGCCCTGGCGGTGGCGCTGCTGCCGGCGGTGCTGCTGCTCGGCGCCGCGATCGAGCCGGGGCAGACGGCGGAAATGGCGCTGGCGATGCTGGGCGCGCCGGCGCTCGGGACGCTTGCGCTGGGGCTGCTCGGCGGCTACCGGGCGCTGGCCGCCGCGGCGGCGGTCACGGTCCTCGCTTACGCGATCGACGTGGTCGCGGGCTCGCCGCTGACGGCGCTCTCGCTGCTGGGGCCGAACCCCGGCCTCGGGGTCCGCTTCTACGGGATCGGGAACGAGCTCGAGGCGCTGCTGGCGGTGCTCGTCGTCGCCGGAACCGGGGCGGGTCTGAGCGGCTTTGTGCCTTGGGCCTCGCGGCGCGCCGGCGCCATTGCCTTCCTGGCGATCGGGCTGACCGCCGCGTTCGTCTTCGCCGTCGGCCGGTTTGGCGCCGACGTCGGCGCCGCGATCGTCCTCCCGGCCGGGGCCGCCGTTGCCGCCGCGGCCGTGGCGGCGCGCCGGCGCCGCACCGTGCTGCTCGCCGTCGCGGCGCCGTTCGCGGTGCTCGCCCTGCTGGCCCTGGTCGACCTCGTCTCCGGCGCCAACGCCCACCTGACCCGCTCGGTCCTCGACGCCGGCGGCCTCGGCGACCTCGCCGACGTCGCCCAGCGGCGCCTGCAGCTCTCCGCCCGCAGCTTCACCCGGCCGATCGTCCTCTTCTTCCTGCCGGTGGTCGCCGCCCTGGCCGGGCTGGCAGTACTCCGCCGCGACCGGCTGCGCGCTTGGGTGGCCGGCCGGCTGGCGCTGCGGGCGGGGCTGATCGGCGCCGCCACCGCGACCGCGGTCGGCACTCTCGCCAACGATTCCGGCGCTCTGCTGCTGGAGATCGGCGTCGCCTACCTGCTCGTCTTCGTCGGCTTCGCCTGGGCCGAGGGTTCGTCCGAGCAGGCCGGGCGATCAACTACCCTTTGCGGTCCGTGCGGATAGCTCTCGTCTCGCCATATTCCTGGTCCTACCAGGGCGGCGTGAATCGGCACGTTGAGGCACTTGCCGAGGAGTTCATCGGACGAGGCCACGACGTCCGCGTGCTCGCCCCCTTCGACCCGCCTGGCCGGGTCAGCCGCGTCCTGCACCGGGCGCCGGCGGAAGCGGGGAAGCTGCCCGACTACCTGCTGCCGCTGGGGCGGACCGTCGGCTTCAACGCCAACGGCTCGGTGTCGAACCTGGCGCCCTTCCCGGCCGGCGGCGTGCGCGCCCCGCGCCGCGCCGTCCGCGAGGGCGATTTCGATGTCATCCACGTACATGAGCCGGTGGTGCCGCTGGTCGGCTGGAACGCGACCCTGGCCTCGCGGACGCCAGTCGTCGGCACCTTCCATACCTACTCGACCAAGCCGGTCCCGAACTACATCGCCAGCGCGGTCGGAGCTCGGCGCGTGTTCAATCGGCTCTCGGCCCGGATCGCGGTCTCCGAGGCGGCCGCCTGGACCGGCCGGCGCTGGTTCGGCGGCGACTACACGATCATCCCCAACGGGGTCGATGTCGAGGCGGCGCCGCGGACGCCGGTCGGGCCCGCCGAGGAGCTGCGGCTGCTGTTCGTCGGCCGGCCCGAGGAGCGCAAGGGCCTGCCGATCCTGCTGACGGCTTTCGGTGCCCTGGTCGAGCACGTGCCCTGCCGGCTCAGCGTGATCGGCGCCGACCGCGAGGACGTGCTCCGCTACATCTCCGATCCGGAGCTGATGGGCGCGATCGACCTGCACGGCCGCGTCTCCGGCGAGCGGCTCTGGGAGGAACTGCACCGCGCCGACGTGCTCTGCGCGCCCTCGCTGTCGGGGGAGAGCTTCGGGATGGTCCTGACTGAGGCGTTCGCGGCCGGCACGCCGGTCGTCGCCTCCGGGATCGCCGGCTACAGCGACGTCGTCACCGACGGCGTCGACGGGCTGCTGGTTCCGCCCGGGGACCCGCAGCGGCTCGCCGAGGAGCTGCAGCGCGTCTACCACGAGCCGGAGCGGCTGCGGGCGATGGGGGAGGCCGCGCGCCGCAGCGCCCAGCGGTATGCCTGGCCCCACGTCGCCGACCAGGTGACCGAGGTCTACGAGCGCGCGATCGAGGTGCCGAAGCCGGAGACGACCGGCGAGCGGGTCGCGCACTGGGCCGGCTTGCGTCCGGCCGACGGCAAGCCGCGCCGCCCGGCCCAGCGCCTGCCCTCGCTGGACCCGGCGCCGGTCCAGGCCGGCCATCGCGGCCGGGCGCTGGCCCGCCGACTCGGCCTTGGCATCGCCGCCGCGCTCGGCATCGGCCTGACCGTGCTCGCCGCCCAGAAAATCGGCGTCGACAAGGTCGTCGAAAGCATCGTCCGCTCCAACTTCACCCTGGTCCTCGTCGCCTGTGGGCTGATGGCCCTCAAGGTGTACTTCCGGAGGGCCTCCTTGTACTGGATCGCCCGGGCGGCGCTGCCGAACCGGCCGATCCGCCGCCGCGACGTCACCTCGGCGACGATGATCGGGGTGCTGATGTCGGCGACGCTGCCCGCCCGTATCGGCGAGCCTGCCCGCGCCCTGACCCTGGCCCGGCGGATCGGGCGGATGCGGCAGACCTTCCCGGTCCTGCTCGGCACCCTGGTCTCGCAGACGCTGCTGAACCTGATCGCCCTGGCGCTGCTGGGCGTGATCATCATCTCGACCACGCCGCTCTTCCACTCCGGCACCAAGGAGCTGTTCCTGTTCAGCCTGGTGCCAGCGCTGCTGCTGGTCGTCGTCCTCGTCGCGCCGCTGCTGATGCGCCGCAATGGCAACGGCCGGATGGCCCGGATCGGCGCCGCCGTGCACAGTGCTCTGATCCAGGTCAGGGCCGGCCTCACCGTCTTCCGCAACCCCCGCCGCGGCATCCCCGCGGCGGCCGCCCAGCTGACCGCCTGGGCGATCCAGCTGGCGGCCTGCTGGGCGCTGCTCTACGCCCTCAACCTCGATGGCCAGGCCGGGATCGGCGCCGCCGCCGCGGTCCTCTTCGCGGTCAACGTCACCGCGGTGGTGCCGGCGACGCCCTCCAACATCGGCATCTTCCAGGCCGCCGTGGTCAGCGTCCTCCACACCGGCTTCGGCGTCGGCACCGCCGACGCCCTTGCCTACGGGGTAATCCTTCAGGCCGTCGAGATCGCCACGGCCGTCGCCCTCGGCCTCCCGGCCCTGGTCCGTGAGGGCCTTACCTGGAGCGACCTGCGCGTGCAGGCCCTCTCGACGGCGCCGGTGCGGCTCGAGCCCGAGCCGGTTTCCCGCGATGGGGGTCGCGTCAACGTCTGAGGAACCGAAGACCAAGCAAAGATCCCCTTTCACTTAGAAAAAGTGTTTCAGTCGGATAGCATGCGTGTGTGACGGAGGTGGACTTCGACGCCGGCGCCATGGAGTCCGTCGCCCAGCTGTTCCGTCGGGAGATTTGGCAGACGCCGCCTGCCGACGCGATTGCCGAGTGCGGGATCGAAGTGCAGGGGTTCGGGCCGTTGCAGGCGACCGTCTTCACCGAGTTGGCTGAGGTCGAGGGCGCCAACTTGATCACCGGGGCGGCCGAGCCGGGCGGGGTCGCCGGCGGGCACCTCGCCGATGCGATCGATTGGGCCGGGTCCCGTGGCGTCGACTTCCGCGTTGCCGTCGCCGAGAGCCGGCCCGGCAGCGGCGAGGCCGAGGACTGGCTCAACCGCAGTCGCTACGAGCGGGACGGGACCCTGGTCACGTATGTCCGCGACGTCGCTCCCTCGGACCTGCCGAAGCTGCCCGGAATCGAGGTCCTCGAGCTGGAGGAGGACGAAGGCGAAGGGATGAGCGCGATCGCCGCCGAAGGGCTCGGCCTGCCGGAGTGGGCGGGGACCCTCTTCTTCGACCTCCCGAGCCGGCCTCGCTGGCGCTGCTACGTCGCCCTGCTCGACGGCGAGCTGGCCGCGTGCGGGGCGATGATGGTCGAGGGTCGGTTTGCCGAGCTCGGCGTCGACGCAACCCGGGTCGCTGCCCGGGGGCGTGGCTGCCAGCTCGCCCTCCTGCGGCACCGGATCGAGGTCGCCCGCGAGCTCGGCTGCAGAACGGTCTTCGCCGAGGTCGGCTGCAACGTCGGCAGCGTCGCGATCACCCGCGGCAACCTTCTTCACGCGGGCTTCACGGAGGCCTACCAAAGCCGGGTCTGGCGACTCTCGCCCTCCCTGGGCATCTACTAGGAAATCCTCGCAAAATCCTCATACAGAAAGTTTCTTGACAAATACTGAAATGTACCCATAGAGTCCCGAGCACCAGACGGGGAAAGGG
>CBIHMQ010000092.1:0-7966 GCA_966211075.1 uncultured bacterium | reverse complement strand
TGGGACCGCCTCCCTCGCGCTCGGCACTTACCGCGACCTCTGGGCCGGCCCGATAACGGAGCTGAACCCCCCGCTGAAGTTCCTGCGTCCCACCCAGCACCTGGAGCTCGCCCCCGCCGACGCCGACCGCCTCGGCCTGAGCTCCGGCGACCCCGTCGCTGTCAGCCAAAACGGCTCCAGCATCGAGGCCACCGTCCAGGTCAAGGAGCGGGTCGCCGAGGGCACCTGCTTCCTCGCCGAGGGCGTCGCCGGCGGCAACGCCAACGCCCTGCTCAACGGCGGCCCGGTCCGCGTCGAGATCGCCAAGGTCGAGCGCTAGATGCTGCCGATCGCCGACACGATGGTCGTCGAAGCGACCTGGATCATGATCGTCAAGTCGATCGTGATCTTCGCGGTCATCTTCGGGATCCTGCCGGTGCTGACCGTCGTCGAGCGGAAGCTGATCGGCCGCTTCCAGCACCGCTACGGCCCCAACCGGGTCGGCCCCTTCGGCCTTCTGCAGCCGCTTGCCGACGTCGGCAAGCTGATCTCCAAGGAGGGGTTCCGGCCGGGGGCGGCGATCCCGGCGCTGTTCATCCTCGGGCCGCTGCTGCCGGTCGTCTCCGGCGTCCTCGCCCTGGCGATCATTCCCTGGGGCAATGTCAAGGACGGCGTCGGCTTCTACGGGATCGATGTCCCGATCGGGGTTCTCTACTTCTTCGCGGTCGGCTCGATCGCCTTCTACGGGCTGGTCCTGGGCGGCTGGTCCTCGGGCTCGAAATACAGCCTCCTGGGAGCGATGCGCTCGGCCGCGCAGCTGATCTCCTACGAGGTCTCGATGGGCCTGGCGCTGCTCGGCGTGATCATGATGACCGGCTCGCTCTCGCTCGTCGACGCGGTCAACGCCCAGGGGGACGTCTGGTTCATCGTCCCCCAGTTCGTCGGCTTCCTGATCTTCATGCTGGCCGGCTTCGCGGAGACCAACCGCACCCCCTTCGACATGCCCGAGGCCGACGCCGAGCTGGTCCAGGGCTTCATGACCGAGTACGGCGGCATGCGCTTCGGCTCCTTCCTGCTGGTCGAATACATGGAGATCCTGGTCGTCTCCGGGATCGCCGCGGCGATGTTCCTGGGCGGCTGGATGGGACCCGGCCCGGGCTGGCTCGACCCGATCTGGATGCTGGCGAAGATGATCGGGCTGGTCCTGGTCTTCATCTGGGTGAGGGCGACGCTGCCGCGGCTGCGATATGACCAGCTGATGTCCCTCGGCTGGAAGGTCCTGCTGCCCCTCGCGACCCTCAACCTGCTCGTCACCGCGGTCCTGGTGGTGGTCCTGTGAGCACCGACGGCAACGGCGCCTTCGACCCGAAGTCGGCCTCCTACCTGGACTCGATCGACGTCGTCCAGGTCCAGCGCGGCCCCGAGCCGGGCGGCGCCCGCGGCGCCTACCGCGCCTTCGGCGAGACCCTGCGCGGCCTGAAGACGACGATGTCCCGGCTGATCGAGGGACCGCTGACGATCCAGTACCCGGAGGAGAAGACGCCGGTCTACCCGCGCTTCCGCGGCCGCCACAAACTCCACAAGTTCGAGGACACCGGCCTCGAGAAATGCGTCGGCTGCTCGCTCTGCGCCGCCGCCTGCCCGGCCGACTGCATCCGCGTCGTCGCGGCAGAGAACATTCCCGGCGAGCGGGTCTCGGCCGGCGAGCGTTTCGCCGCCGTCTACGAGATCAACCTCTCGCGCTGCATCTTCTGCGGCTACTGCGAGATCGCCTGCCCGTTCGACGCGATCACGATGGGCCACGACTACGAGATGGCCGACTACGACCGCGACGACCTGATCTTCACCAAGGAGATGCTGCTCGCCGAGCCGATCGAGCGGACGCCGCTGAAAACGGGGGGCGAGTAGTGGAAGCGGTGCTCTTCTTCGTCTCGGCGATCGGCGCCCTCGGCGGCGCGATCGGCGTGATCGCGATGCGCAACCCCTTCTACAGCGTCCTGGCGCTGATCGTCCACCTGTTCTCGCTGGCCTCGCTGTTCCTGCTGCTGACCGCGGCCTTCATCGCCGCCGCCCAGGTGGTCGTCTACGCCGGCGCGGTGATGGTCCTCTACGTCTTCGTGGTCGCCTACGTGGGCGGCGGCGGCGAGTCGGCCTGGGAGCCGATCCCCGGCCAGCGCATCCTCGCCCCCCTGCTCGGCGTCGCCCTCTTCGTCGAGCTCTCGATCGCCGTCCTCGCCTCGGCCCTCCTCGCCCTCGACACCAAGGGCCCCGACGTCGGCCCCGGCTTCGGCGACCCGGGCGCGATCGGCACGCTCCTCCTGGAGAAGTTCCTTGTCCCCTTCGAGGCCGCCTCGATCCTGCTCCTACTCGCCGCCGTAGGAGCGGTGGTCCTGGCAGGCCGTAAGCGCGAGGGCGAGACGGCGTGAACACCAGCTGGTACATCGTCCTTTCCAGTCTCCTGTTCGCGACTGGAGCCCTCGGCATCCTCATCAGGCGCAGCCCGATGGTGATCCTGCTCTGTCTGGAGCTGATGCTGAACGCGGGCAACCTGGCGCTGGTCGCCTTCAGCCGCATGGTCGGCAACCAGGAGGGGCAGGTCTTCGCCCTCGTGGTGATGGTCGTCGCCGCCTGCGAGGTGGTCGTCGGGCTCGGCCTGATCGTCGCCATCTTCCGCCGCAAGCTGCCCCTCGACGTCGATGACCTGAGGACTCTGCGCGGATGAGCGCCACCGCCTGGGCCTGGCTGGTCCTGCTCTTCCCGCTGCTCGGCTCGATCGCGATCGGGCTCGGCTTCAAAGCCCTGCCGGCGCGCGTCGCCGGCATCGTCGGCACCCTGGCGATCGGGCTCGCCTTCGTCTGCGGGATCGGCGTCCTGCTCACCCTGCTCGGCGAAGACCCGGAGTCCCGCCACCACGCCTCCTCGCTCTGGGACTACGCCAGCGCCGGCGGCCTCGACATCAAGCTCGGCATCTACGTCGACCCGCTCTCGACCTTCATGGTCCTCGTCGTCACCGGCGTCTCGACCCTGATCCACCTCTATTCCTACGGCTACATGCAGTCGGACGAGGGCTACCGGCGCTTCTTCAGCTACCTCAACTTCTTCGTCTTCTCGATGCTGCTGCTGGTTCTCGCCGGCAACTTCGTGCTGCTGATCGTCGGCTGGGCCTTCGTCGGCTTCGCCTCCTACGCGCTGATCAGCTTCTGGTACCGGCGCCGCACGGCGACCCGCGCCGGGATGAAGGCCTTCGTGATCAACGTCGTCGGCGACATCGGGCTCACCCTCGCCGCCTTCCTGATCTTCAAGGAACTGGGGACCTTCGAATACGGCGAGGTCTTCGCGGAGGCAGGCCAGAAGTTCCAGACCAACGAGTGGACGATCGTGGCGATCTGCCTGCTGCTGCTCGTCGGCGCCTTCGCGAAGTCGGCGCAGCTGCCCTTCCACACCTGGCTGCCGGACGCGATGGAGGGACCGACCCCGGTCTCCTCGCTGATCCACGCCGCGACCATGGTCACCGCCGGCGTCTACCTGATCGCCCGCACCCACGAGCTCTTCGTCCTCGCCCCGACCGCCGCCGACATCGCCGCCTTCACCGGCCTCGCGACGCTCCTGATCGCCGGCACGATCGCCCTGGTGATGACCGACCTGAAGCGGGCGATCGCCTACTCGACGATGAGCCAGATCGGCTACATGGTCGTCGGCGTCTCGATCGGCGCCTACAGCGCCGGGATGTTCCACCTGATGACCCACGCCTTCTTCAAGGCGCTCCTCTTCATGGCGGCCGGCTCGATCATCGCCGCGATGGCGAACGAGCAGAACATCGACAAGATGTCCGGCTTCGGCAAGGCGATGCGGTTCACCTCGATCACGATGCTCTGCGGCGGTCTCGCCCTCGCCGCCTTCCCGGGCAGCTCCGGCTTCTTCTCCAAGGACGAGATCCTCGACTACGCCAGCGCCCGCGGCGGGATGTACGAGATCTTCACGATCCTCGGCTACGTCGGCGCGCTGCTGACCGCCGTCTACACCTTCCGGCTGATCTTCCGGGTGCTGCCCGGCAAGCCCTGTCCCGAGGCGCAGGAGCTGATCGACACCGGCCACGTCCACCACGCCGAGCCCTTCAACCCGGCGACCGGCGAAAGGGAGGACACCGCGGTCGGCTTCCCGGGCCCCGAGCACCACATCGCCGAGGGGACCCCGACGATGAAGATCGCGATGGGCGTGCTCGCGTTCCTCGCCATCTTCGGCGGCGTGATCCAGATCCCGGGAGTCGACGAGGTCGTCACCCACTTCCTCGACCCGGTCTTCGAGGACTCGCCGCTGGCGGCGATCCACCCGTCCGTCTCCGACTCCTGGTTCGGGCTGGCGATCGGCGGCCTCATCTCCCTGGCCGGGATCGCGATCGCCTGGTACGCCTACCGGGTCCGCCCGGAGCTGCCCGGCAAGCTCGAAGCGCGCCTGCGTCCCGTCCACACCCTGCTGGTCAACAAGTGGTACTTCGACGAGGCGATCGACTTCCTGGTCGTCCGCCCGGCGCTGGCGATCGGCCGCTTCGCCAACCGCGTCTTCGAGCGCTTCGTCGTCGACGGCATCGTCACCGGCACCCAGGGGACGATCCGCGGCGGCTCCGGCTTCGTCCGCGCCGTCCAGAGCGGCTTCGTCCGCAGCTACGCGCTGCTGCTGCTCGTCGGCTTCGCCGGCCTCGCCCTCTACTTCCTCCTCCAGTCCTCATGATCAACGTCCTCCTCTGGCTCCCGCTCGCCGTCGGCATCGTCGGCCTCTTCCTGCCCAAGCGGGCGACCGGGTGGTGGGCGACGCTCGGCGCCATCGCCACCCTCGCCGTCGCGATCGGGATGGTCGTCAGCTTCGACGCCGACAGCGCCGGCCTCCAGCACACCGTCGACATCGCCTGGATCTCCGGGCTCGGCGTCGACTACAGCCTCGGCATCGACGGCCTCAACCTCTTCCTGGTCCTGCTGACGACGGTGCTCTGGGTCGGCGGCATCGCCTTCGCGGCGATTCGCGAGCAGGAGCGGCCGCAGCTCTTCTTCTTTCTGATGCTGGTCGCGGAGACGGCGACCCTGGGCGCCTTCCTGGCCCAGGACCTGCTGCTCTTCGTCCTCTTCTTCGACCTGATGCTGGTGCCGTTCTACTTCCTGTTCGGCGCCTGGGGGCACGACCGCAGCGGCGAAGGCGGCCTGACCGCGCCCTCGGCGACGCTGAAGATGATCGTCTACACCCTGATCGGCTCGCTGCTGATGCTGGTCGCGGCGATCGCCACGGCGATCATCTCCGCCGACGGCGGCCACCTCACCTTCTCGATCCAGGCGCTGCAGGAGCAGGGCCTGGGCCTGGGCAGCGAACGCTGGATCTTCTGGTTCTTCGCCGCCGCCTTCCTGGTCAAGATGCCGGCCTTCCTGCTGCACGGCTGGATGCCCGATGCCTACCGGGCGGCGCCGCTGCCGGCCCTGGTCGTCTTCTCCGGCGTCCTCGCCAAGGTCGGTGCCTACGGGTTCCTGCGGGTGGTGCTGCCGCTCTTCCCGGAGGCCACGGTCGAATTCCAGGAGGTGATCCTGGTCATCGCCCTGGCCTCGATCCTCTACGGCTCGGTGATGGCCTTCACTCAGACCAACGTGCGGCTGATCGCCGGTTACTCCTCGGTCGCCCAGCTCGGCTTCATCACCGCCGGGATCTTCGCCCTGCGGGCCGACGGGGCCGACGGGGCGATCCTGCAGATGGTCAACCACGGCCTCGTCGTCGCCCCGATCTTCGTGATCGTGGCGCTGCTGGTCGAGCGGACGGGCAGCGAGGACATCCGCGAGATGGGCGGGCTGGCGATGCGGGCGCCGGTCCTGGCGGCGCTGTTCCTGATCGTCGCCCTGGCGACCCTGGCGATGCCCGGGTCGGCCAACTTCATCGGCGAGTTCTACATCCTCAACGGCCTCTTCCAGGAGAAGGTCGTCTTCGCCGTGATCGCGATGAGCGGCGTGGCGATGGCGGCCTACTACGCGCTGCGCCTCTACCAGACGTCGATGCACAACCGTGAGCCGGACGGGATCGCCTCGCGCGAGATCGGCCTCCGCGACGGCCTCGTCCTGGCGCCGCTGGTCCTCTGCATCGTCGGCCTGGCGCTCTACCCGCAGCTGATCCTGCACCGCACCGACGCCAGCGTCAAGCGGACCGTGTCGACGGTGACCGGCGGGCCCGCGCCGGAGGCCCAGCTGGCCCGGACCGGGGAGGAGGAGCGATGAACTTCGAGGCTCCCCATATCGACTACGCCGGTATCTCGCCGATCATCGCCCTCACGGTCGGGCTCTGCGTGGTCCTGCTCGGCGGCACCTTCAGGTCGCTGCGGCGCACGCCGCCCGCCCTCACCCTGCTGACGCTGGCGGCCACCGCCGGCCTGCTGATCTGGCAGTGGGGCGAGAGCAAGGAACTGGTCGCGAACGCGCTGCGGCTCGACGACCTGGCGATCTCGATCTCGCTGATCGCGATACTCACCGCCGCCTTCGCGGTGCTGCTCTCGCTGCGCGAGCCGGCCGCCGAGGAAGCGGGCTCGGGCGAGTACCACGCGCTGCTGATCGGCTCCGTGCTGGGAATGGTGCTGCTGGCCCAGGCCTACAACCTGGTCACCTTCTTCGCCGCCCTCGAGGCGCTCTCGATCCCGCTGTACATCCTCTGTGCCACCAACCTGCGCCGCGAGGGCTCGCTGGAGTCGGGGCTCAAGTACCTGATTATCGGTTCGGTTGGCTCGGCGACGCTGCTCTACGGAATGGCCTTCCTCTACGGCGCCACCGGCTCGACCAACTTCGAGGGCATCGCCGTCGGGATCGCCCACGGCGGCCTGATCGGCGACCCGCTGGTGATGGTCGGGATCGCGATGGCGGCGGTCGGGCTCGCCTTCAAGACCTCGATCGCCCCCTTCCACCAGTGGACGCCGGACGTCTACCAGGGCGCCCCCTCGCCGATCACCTCGTTCATGGCGGTCGCCACCAAGGCCGCCGCCTTCGCCGTCTTCATCCGCTTCTTCGACGTCGCCCTGATTCCCGAGGCGAGCGACTGGCAGCCGGCCCTGGCGGTCCTCGCCGCGATCTCGATCGTGGTCGGCAACGTCGGCGCCCTCGGCCAGGACTCGCTGAAACGGCTGCTCGGGTACTCCGGAATCGCCCAGGCCGGCTACATGCTGGGCGGGATCGTCGTCGCCAGCGAGGCCGGGATCAGCTCCCTGGTCTTCTACCTCGCCGCCTACGCCTTCATGAACCTAGCCGCCTTCGCGGTGATCGTCGCCCGCGAGCGCGAGACCCCCTACGGCGACGACATCCGCGCCGTCCGCGGCCTCGTCGGCGAGCGGCCGCAGCTGGCCTGGCCGCTGACGATCGCGATGCTGGCCCTGGCCGGCCTGCCGGCGACCGCGGGCTTCATCGGCAAGCTCTACCTGATCGAGGCCCTGGTCGAAGGCGACTACACCTGGCTGGCCGTCTTCATCGCGATCGGGACGATGATCTCGCTCGCCTACTACCTGCGGGTGGTGGCGGCGATGTGGAGGGGCCAGGAGGAGGAGCGGCCGGGCGGTGTCCCGGCGATCGCCGGGGCGTCGCCCGAGGCGGATCCGGTCGACCCCGAGGCGGGGCGGCGCTGGTACCTGGTCGGGCCGGCGGTGGTCTGCGCGGCGGCGACGGTGTTCTTCGGGGTGATTCCGCAGCCGCTGGTCGATTGGGCCAGTCATGCGGGGGCTTCTCTCTTCTAGCTGCTGGGCTTAACGCTCGGCGCGGCGGGTCCTGTCGCCGCAGGTACTCCCACCCCTTCCGGTAGCTAAAGCTTCCTCAGGGGTGGGTCCCCCTACGGCGCCACCCCCCGCGTCGGGCGTTATGGTCAACGGGTGACCGGGAGGCCGCGTGCATTGCAAGCCCGCACGATGTGCGAGGCGTTTCAGACCACCGTGGGCGAGTGCGCGGAGTCACCCGCACTGCGGTTGAAGGACAGCGAGTACGAG
>CBIHMQ010000091.1:0-8002 GCA_966211075.1 uncultured bacterium | reverse complement strand
GCGATCGGCGAGCAGCCGGTCGGCTGGCCGACATGCAGCTTCGTGGCCTCCGTCTCCGCCAGGCCGAGCTTCCCGAACTCGACCAGTCCCTTGTGGACCCGCGAGGAGAGCGTGCCGCCGGCGGCCGGCATGACCACGTGGTCGGGCGAGCGCCAGCCGAGGTCCTCGACCAGCTCGTAGGCGAGCGACTTGGCGCCCTCGGCGTAGAACGGCCGCAGGCTGATGTTGGTGAACGGAATCCCGGTGTTTTCGGTCAGCTCACGACAGGCCCGGTTGGCCTCGTCGTAGTTGCCGTCGACCTGGATCACCTGAGCGCCCAGGGCGCGGCAGCCGCGCGCCTTGGCCCGCTCCAGGTTGGCCGGGTAGAAGACGTAGGGCTTGATCCCGGCCGCGGCCGCCAGCGAGGCGGTGGCGGTGCCGACGTTGCCGGTCGAGACGCAGCCGATCTCGCTCGCGCCCAGCTCCAGGGCCCGGGCGACGGCCATCCCAACCACCCGGTCCTTATAAGAGAGCGAGGGACGGTTGGTCGAGTCGTCCTTGACATAGAGATTGCGGAGGCCGAGCTCGGCGCCGAGCCGCTCGGCCCGGATCAGCGGCGTCTGGCCGGCGAACCGGGCGACCCGGTCGGCGGCGGCGCGGCTGGTGATCGGCATCAGCTCCTCGAAGCGCCAGACGTTCCACGGCCGCTCGCCCATCGGCAACTCGGCGAGCCGCGCTTTGGCGAGCTCGTAGTCGTAGGCGACGTCGAGGCCGGTGTCGCACTGGGGACAGCGGAAGGTCGTCTCCGTCAGCTCCGCGTGGAAGTCGCAGCGCGGACAGAAAAGTTCGGTGGCGCAGGACCTGGTTCGCCGCCCGGTGGGCATTCCCCCCAGATGCGGATCTACCGCGTCACTCATGACTCCTCCTTTGCCGCCGTGGAGCCGGCCACGCGGGCCATTCCCTCCTCCAGCGCTGGTCCGTTGATCGCACGGGTATAACAGATAGACAGGCAGCGCTCAATGCTTCCTGCGTAAATATTCGGTGACGTAAACATGTCCCTCGACAGCAAGGTAGCGGACCAGCCGGGCCGTGTTGGCGACTTTGGTGAAGTGCACCCGACCCGAGCAGGAGGTAGCACCAATCGAAAGAAATGTATCGTCTGTAGCGTCGCTGTCCTCTAAGTCGGGAGAAACTGCCGCTTTTGAGCCCCCAGGAGCGTTTCGCCGCCAATCTGCAGAAGGCCCGTGCCGACGCCGCCATCTCCCAGGAGGAGCTGGCCCGCCGCTGCGAGCTGCACCGGACCGAGATCTCCCTTCTGGAGCGGGCCGGGCGTGAACCGCGCCTGGTGACGATGATCAAGCTCGCCGGCGCCCTTGACACCACCGTCGCGGTGCTCACCGAGGGGATCTCCTGGCAGCCCTCGCGCAAGCGCTTCGATGTGAAGCGCCCCCCTCGCGCCAAGAGCTGACGGGCGATCCGCGGCGCGTCACCCCCGACGCGCCGGGACGATGCAGGGACGGGGCGACGCCGAGCATCTCGGCATCACCGGGAATCATCTGATCCCGGCTCCTCGACTGGTCCTCCTTTGCCACCCCAAGGCGGTTTCCCGGTCCTGCGGAAGCCCCGCCCCTGTCACCGGTTTGATCGCCCGGCAGGGCAATTCATAACACACCGGTGTGTAACAATCAAGCCGTCTTATCTAATCAACTGGACTCTTGATCGAGGCCGAGTTCAGCTCGAAGGAGCGGGCTCCTCCACACCGACCGGGATCGCCGCGGCCTCGGGCCAACTGCCCACCAAGTCGGGGCCGTCATCCCTGCCGGAATCGATCAGCAGCTGCTCGGCGACGTGGGGAGCGAACGGCTCCAGCGCCTGCGCGAGAAGCACCAGGGCGGCCACCTGGGCCTCCGCATCGGCGCGGTCGAGCTGGCCGCGGCGCTTGACGACGCGCTTCTCGAAGTCCTGGATCCGCTCGAAGAGCCGGGTCAGGTTGCGGATCGACTTGTGCATCTGCAGGGCCGCGGTGTCCTCGGTGACTCGCTCCAGGCCGTTGTCGCACCATTTGCGCAGGCGGTCGCGCATGTGCTCGGTGTCGGCCGCCGCCTCGGGGTCGTGGGCGTGGCTCCCCAGCGCGGCGAAGCGGTCGTGCGAGTAGGTCCAGAGGCCGCGCAGGAAGCGGTTGGCGAAGCGCAGCGCCCCGTCGCTCCAGTTGAGGGTCTTGGCCGGGCCAGCCGCGTAGAGGACGGCCAGCCGCACGGTGTCGGCGCCGTACTGCTCGACCAGCTCATCGGGGTTGACGACGTTGCCGAGGTGCTTGCTCATCTTGCGGCCGTCGGCGATCACCATCTCGTGGAAGAGGCAGCCGGCGAAGGGCTCGCCCTCGGCCATGAACTCGAAGGGGCCGATGTCGCGCAGCGCCTTGGTGACGATCCGCTGGTCGAAGACGAAGCCGCCGCTGTCGCCGCCGGCAACCAGCCGCTCGGAGGGCAGCCACTTCTTCAGGTCCGGGTGGGTGAACATCTGCTCGGCCCGGTCCTCCGGCGGCACCGCGGCGGGGACCCAGAGGAAGAGCGCGTCGAAGTGACAGTCGAGGGTGTCGGTCTCGCGTTTGGCGGGCTCACCGCACTTCGGGCAGGCGACGTCGACGAAGTCGGGACGCTCGGCCAGCGGGTTGCCGTCGGCCCTGGGCAGCATGTCGCGGGGCAGTACCACCGGCAGATCGGCCTCGGGCACCGGCACCGGCCCGCAGCTCTCGCAGTTGACGATCGGGATCGGCGTGCCCCAGGAGCGCTGGCGCGAGATCGAGAAGTCGTTGGCGCGGTAGCGCTTCCCCTCGCGAAGCCCCTCGACCGGGGCGAAGCTCGGCGCCTCCTCCTCCGTCTCGGCGGGCGGCTCGAACGCGACCCGCTCGACCCGGGCGGCGAGCTCGGCGTCGGCCTCGTCGACCGCCGGGATGCCGAGGCTGGCGGTCGGGCCAAAGCGGGCGTCGACCAGCGGCGAGACCAGAACCGGCAGCGCGGCGCCGTCCGGGCCGGGGATGGACTCGCCGGTGTCGACCATCGGGACGGCGGCGGCGTCGCGGGCGCTGCGCTCCCAACCGCCGGAGCGCAGCTCCTCGAGCGCCTCGCGGACACCGTCGCCGGCCGCCCACTCCCCCACCTGGGGATGACGCGGCGAGAGCAGCACGAAGGCAGCGCCGGCAACTGCCTGGCGGTGCGGCGTGAAGACGGTGAGGCGGCGGCCGTCGTCAGCATCGAGATCGAGCTCGACGCCGTCGGCGCGGCCGAGGATGTAGCGCTGGGTGGCCAGCGAGAGCTCGTCCCACTTGCCGCTCTCCTCGAGCGCGGCGAGGTTGCGGTCGTTCTCCTCCAGGTAAGGGGTGATCTTCAGGAACCAGGTCGGGCGGCGGATCAGCCGCACCTCGTTGTGGCAGCGCCAGCAGCGGCCGTCCTCGACCTGGATCGAGGCCAGGGTGGTCTGGCAGGTGTCGCACCAGTCGACGGTGGCGTCGTCGCGGTAGACCAAGCCCGCCTCGAGCAGGGTCAGGAAGAGCCACTGCGACCAGCGGTACTGGCCCTCGTCGGAGCTGTAGAAGACGCGGTCGTAGTCGAAGGAGAAGCCGAGTCGTTTCATCTGCTCGAGCATCCGCTCGCCGCACTGGGCGACCCACTCGGCCGGCGGGATCTGGCGCTCGATCGCCGCCAGCTCGGCCGGCAGGCCGAAGGCGTCGAAGCCGAAGCCGAGCAGGACGGCGTCGCCGCGGGCCCGCCGGAAGCGGGCGTAGGCGTCGCCGATCGAGTAATCGCGGACGTGGCCCATGTGCAGGTTGCCGGAGGTGAACGGGCTCGACGGCTTCACATAGACGTGGGGCCGGTCCCCGGCGGTCCGCGGCGCCTCGAAGTCACCGCGCCGCTCCCAGACGGTGCGCCGGGCGGCCTCGATCGCCGCCGCGTCGTAGTTCGGCTTCGCGTCGCTCATCTCCGCCCCAAGGCTAGCCGAGGGTTGCCACGCATCCGTGCGCGGGCATACGCTCCGGCTGTCTGCCTACGAGACGGCCCCGCGGTGCGGCAACACCACGGGGCCGGGCCGAGACCTGAAGAGGAGGTCCCAACATGCGGGAGAGTAGAGAAGCGCTGGCCATGGTCGAGGGCAGCTGCCCCCGGAGCGACCTGATCGCGGCTGTCGACGCCGCCGAAGGCACCCCGGAGCCGCTGCGGACAAGCCTCGAAGCGATCGTCGAGCTGTCGGAGGAAGATGCCGGGGCGGCACGCCAGGCGCTCTGGCGCCTGCAGGCCGACTGGCCGACCCTGGAGCGCCTCGAGCGCCAGGTCGGCGGCCAGCCCGAGCAGGCGGCCCTGCGCGTCGGCGCGGCGATTCATCTCGCCAGGGCCGAGCTGTCCTCCCCGGACCCGCACCTGCGCCAGCGCCTGCCCGAGCTACTCGATCTCCTCAAGGCCGAGGGCCGCTAACCCGGTTCTGCCTGAAACGTCCAGAGCTTGTTGCCCAGGAAATTGAAAGGCATGACCGCGGCAACGGCGATCGCCTGGGCGGTGAGGGCGCCGACGGCGGTGCCGGCGACGATCGCCTCCAACACCGCCAGGTTGAGGATCAGGGAGAGGGCGCTGACGGTGAGGAACCGCATCGCCTGGAAGCTCGCCCTCCCCTCTCCGGCACCGAAGGTCCAGTAACGGTTCCAGAGGAAGTTGTTGGTGACGGCGACGCAGAAGGCACCGATCGCAGCCAGCGAGTGATGGGCGCCGAGGTTGCCGTCGAGGAGGGCGAAGACGGCGAGGTTGACCACGTAGCCGGAGCCGCCGACGACGGAGAATTTGAGCAGCTGCAGCCAGCTGGCGCGCTGGCGGGCGGCGGCGCCGACGCGGTAAGCGAGCTCCCCGGCGCTGCTCATCCCTCCTCCTCCGGGCTCGAGGGCGCGGTCCGCGCTTCGGCCCCGAGCCGTGCCCGGGTTGCGGGCGGGGCGTCGATGACCACGGCGTTTTCGCCGAATCCGGTCGGCAGGGCGTCGAGGGCTTGGAAGCGGAGTCGCATCGGGTGGCGGGATACGTAGCGGTTGAGCGTCAGCCGGTAGAGGCGGACCGTCTCGACGAGTCGAAACGAGGGCGGAAGGTTAATCGGCTGCCCAGCGGAGACCGGCTTACTGAACACGTCCACCTCCCCTACCCGTTCGGCGCCCCCGTACATCCGCAACGCCCGATCGTCGAGGTACCAGCGGATCGAGTCGCTGGCCAGCTTCCAGCTGACGATCGCGCGGGGGCGGGTCGGCGGGCCGAGGTCTGCGGTCAAGGTGCGGAAGTCCGGGCGCTGCAGGTTCGGGGTCCGGGTGACGTGAACGTCGAAGGCGAGCCAGTAAGCGCAGAGCGCGACCGCGAGGAGGATGCCGAGGCGGCGGGCGGCGGCGGTCGCGAACCCGATCGAGGCGACGGCGGCGAGCGGGACCAGGGCCGGCAGCAGGTTGCGCTCGACCACGTAGTCCTTGCCGATCAGCGCCGCCATGGCCGCCAGGGCGGGGACCCCGAGGCCGAGCATGAGGCCGAGGCCGGCGCCGCGACGCTCGCGACGGCTGCCGAGGACGAGCGCCAGCAGCACGCCGGCGCCGAGCAGCGCAAGCGGCACCACCGCGTAGCGGTCGCGCGGCGGCTCGGCGATCACGTGGCCGGTCTCGCCGATCGCAAAGTTCGCCAGCGTCTCCCAGAGGCGCTCGCCGAGAGGGCTGTTCTCGATCCAGCCGATGTGGGTCGGGTTGACCTGCGAGGCGAGCAGCGGCAGCAGCGCCAGGCCGGTGGCGAGGACCGCCCCGAGCGCCGGCAGCACCGCCCGCCAGCGATCGCGCAGGGCGAACAGCAGCCAGGCGGCCTCGATCGCGACCGCGAAGAGGGCGAAATAGTGACTGCATAGAGCGAGCGCCGAGGCCAGCGCCCAGAGGCCGAGGTCGCGGCCGCGGCGGCTGTCGAGGGCGCGCAGGAAGAAGAGCAGCGAGAGCGCGGTGAAGAAGACCAGCGGTGCGTAGGAACGGGCCTCCTGCGAGTACCAGATCAGCATCGGGTTGACCGCCAGCATCCCGGTGAGGACGAGGCCGGTGCGCCAGTCGGCGAGCTGGCGGCCGATCAGGTAGCCGAGCGGGACCGTGGCGACCCCGAACAGGGCCGAGAGCGAGCGCAGGGCGAACTCGTCGCTGCCGAACAGCTTCGCCCAGGCCCAGGCGAGGACGTAGTAGAGGGGCGGGTTCGACTCGCTCCACTTCACGGCGTCGAACATTTCCCCGAAGCTGCCGGGGATCACCCGCATCGCCGTGATCACCTCGTCGTGGTGGTAGGCCTGCAGGTCGAGGGTCGCGAAGCGCAGCGCGGCGCCGACGGCGGTGAGGGCGAGGACGCCGATCAGGACCAGCGAGCGGTTCGAGTCGCTAACCGACACAGGACTCGCCCCGCCGCGGGTCGCGCGGGCCGTAAGAGGGCGGCCGGGCGGCCGGGGCGGCACCCCAACGGCGATCGGGGCGCGGCGAGAGACGGAAGGAAAGCGTGGCCCCGCGGGCCAGCTCGCAGTAGGTGGTCCAGGGTCGCGCGTGGGCGCGCCCGTCGAGGCGCAGCGAGTCGACGTACGGGCCGCGGCCGGAGGCGAGGATCAGGGCGCGGCGGCGGTCGGCGAGCCGCAGCTCGGCGCGGCCGAAGAGGGGGCTGGAGATCGCCAGCAGCCCCGTCCCCGGCACCTCCGGGTAGAGACCGAGGGCGGCGAATACGTACCAGGCCGAGAGCGTGCCGAGGTCGTCGTTGCCGGGGTAGCCGTCGGGAGAGGTGTCGTAGAGGCCCAGCGCCCGCCGCACCGCCGCCTGAGTCTTGTACGGCTGGCCCATCCAGTCGTAGAGCCAGGGCGTGTGCAGGGTCGGCTCGTTGCCGAGCAGGGCGTGGTCGGTATGGGTGCCGCCGGGGCCGGCGTTGAGCTTGCGGAGGAAGCGATCCAGACGCCGGGAGGCGGGGCCGGCGCCACCCATCCGCGCGATCAGCCCGGCCGGGTCCTGCGGGACCGCCCAGGTGTACTGAACCGAGTTGCCCTCGACGAAGCCGCCGCCGCCGACGTTGTCGTAGCCGGTCAGGAAGGAGCCATCGGCGTGGCGCGGCTCGATCATGCCGCTGGCCGGGTTGAAGAGGCGGCGCCAGTTGGCGGCGCGGCGGACGAACTCCCGGTAGGTGCCGTCGTCGCCGGCCAGCGCCGCCATCCGGGCGACCGCGAAGTCGGCGACCGCGTACTCGAGCGTGGTCGCGGCCGAGCCCCAAACCGCCTGGGGATCGCCGTAAATCGAGTTGGCGTTGCGGACGTTGGCATCGATGTCGAAGGGCAGGTACCCGAGCCGCAGGTATTCGGACAGGCCCTGACGCTGGACGTATTCGCCGTTGGCGCTTTCGCACGGTTCGGTGGCGCCGCGCAGCATCGCCGCCAGCGCCGCGGCGCGGTCGAACTGGGCGCCGAAGGCTGCCGCGGAGGCGAGCGCCGGGGCGGCGGGGTCGCCGACCATCGTCATGCTCTGGCCGTTGGCGTAGGACCAGCGCGGCAGGCAGCCGGTCTGGGCGGCGTCGTCGAGCAGCGAGCGCATCAGGTCGCCGGCCCGCTCCGGCGCCAGCAGCGCCAGCAGCTGCACCTGGGTGCGGTAGACGTCCCAGCCGGAGAAGTCAGCGTACTTGACGTAGCCGCGGGCCCGGTGGACTTGGCCGTCCATGCCGGGGTACTCGCCGCCGACGTCGCTGAAGGTCCGCGGCGATCCGAAGACGCGGTAGAGCGCCGTGTAGAAGGTGTCGAGGAGCGGGTCCGGCCCGCCGCTGACGCGGGCGCGGCCGAGCGCCTGGCGCCAGCGCTGCCGGGCCGCGGCAACGATCGCCCCGAAACCGTGGCCGCTGCTCTCGGCGGCGAGGTTGCGACGGGCGCCCTCGACGCTGACGAAGGAGACGCCGACCCGGACCGCGACCTGGCGCCCGCGGCGCGTGTCGAAGGTCGCGTAGGCGCCGGCCTGGGC
>CBIHMQ010000090.1:0-8003 GCA_966211075.1 uncultured bacterium | reverse complement strand
GGGTGACCGCGATGGTCAGGTCGCGGTCTTCGATGCGGGCGCCGGCGCCGGTTGTGGCGTCGTAGGCGACGGCGGTCGCGAGGACCTCGCCGGTGAGGTAGGCCTCGTGGGCGCGGGCGGCGTCGAGCAGCTCGGGGTCGCCGCCGAGGGCGAGGGAGATGCGGTCGGTGATCTCCAGGCCGGCGGCTTTGCGGGCGTTCTGGACGGCGTGGACGATCTCGCGGGCGAGGCCCTCCTGGCGCAGCTCGTCGTCGAGCTCGAGCTGGAGGGCGACGGCGTGGCCGGCCTCGGCCTCGACCTCGTAGCCCTCGAGCGGCTGCAGGGCGAGGCTGACGTCGTCGGGGCCGAGGGTGTGGTCGCTGCCGTTGATGGCGATGCCGATCTCGCCGCCGTCGGCGAGTGCCTTGGCGACGTGGGCGGCGTCGAGCGCCTCGACCGCGGCCGCCACCTGCGGCATGTCCTTGCCGAAGCGGGGCCCGAGGGCGCGGTAGTTGGGCTTGACCGTGTAGCTGACCAGCTCCCCCGCGTCGCTGACGAAGTCGAGCTCCTTGACGTTGAGCTCGGCGGTGACGAGGTCGGCGCGGGCCTCGATCGCGGCCCGCTCGGCGTCGTTGGCGACGATCACGGCGCGGCGCAGCGGCTGGCGCACCTTCGCCTTCGCCTGGGCGCGGGCGGCGCGCCCCAGCTCGACCGTCAGCCGCACCGCCTCCATCCCCCCCTCCAGCTCCTCGTCGCGCAGCGCCGCGTCCGCCACCGGGTAGTCGCGGAGGTGAACCGAGTCCTCGCCGCCGCTGAGGTTGAGGTGGATCTCGTCGGCGAGGAAGGGGATGAAGGGGGCGAGCAGGGCGGTCGTCTCCAGCAGGCAGTGGCGGAGGGTCGCGAAGGCGGCGCGGTCGCCGTCCCAGAAGCGGCGGCGGGAGAGGCGCACGTACCAGTTGGAGAGCTCCTCGACATAGGCGGCGATCTCCTTGCCGGCACCGGTGCAGTCGAAGGCGTCCATGCGCTCACGCACCGTCGCCACGGTCGCCTGCAGGCGCGAGAGGGCCCAGCGGTCGAGGTCGGTGGCGGGCTCGGGCGCGGCGGCGAAGTCGTCGGGGCCGAGGCCCTCGGCGTTGGCGTAGAGGACCCAGAACGAGTACGTGTTCCAGAGCTGCAGCATGAACTGGCGGACCGACTCGCCGACGATCTCGACCGAGAAGCGGTAGCCGGCCCAGGGCTGCTGGGCGGTCAGGTAGTACCAGCGGAAGGCGTCGGCGCCGTGGGTGGCGATCACCTCCCAGGGGTCGACGACGTTGCCGCGGCTCTTCGACATCTTCTGGCCCTCGGGGTCGAGGATCAGGCCCAGGCAGACGCAGTTGCGGTAGCTGGACCGGTCGAACAGCAGCGTCGACTCGGCGAGCAGGGTGTAGAACCAGCCGCGGGTCTGGTCGATCGCCTCGCAGATGTAGTCGGCCGGGAAGCGCTCCGCGAACAGCTCCTCGTTCTCGAACGGGTAGTGGAACTGCGCGAACGGCATCGCGCCGCTGTCGTACCAGGTGTCGATCACCGACTCCACCCGGCGCATCGTGCCGCCGCAGCGCTCGCAGTCGAGCACGACCTCGTCGATGTAGGGGCGGTGCAGGTCGGCGGGGACCTCGCCGCCGCGGGCGCGCTCGCGCAGCTCGGCAACCGAGCCGGCGCAGTACCGACTGTCGCAGGCATCGTCCTCGCACTCCCAGATCGGCAGCGGCGTCCCCCAGTAGCGGTCGCGGGAGAGCGCCCAGTCGACGTTGTTCTCCAGCCATTTGCCGAAGCGGCCGGCCTTGATGTGCTCGGGGTGCCAGCCGATCGTCTCGTTGTTGGCGAGCAGCTGGTCGCGGGCCTGCGACGTCGCCACGTACCAGCTCGACTTCGCGTAGTAGAGGAGTGGCGTGCCGCAGCGCCAGCAGTGCGGGTAGGCGTGCTCGTAGGACTGCTCGCGGAAGAGCAGGTCGCGGCCCTCGAGGTCGGCGATCAGGGCCTTGGTCACCTCCGGGTCCTTGACGAACTTGCCGGCGAAGCCGGTCACCTGGCCGGTGAACCTGCCGTCGAGACCGACCGGGTTGTAGAGGGTGGCGTGGGCGGTCGGGTCGAATATCCCGGCCGCCGCGGCGACCCGGTAGTCGTCTTCGCCGAAGGCCGGGGCGATGTGGACGAGGCCGGTGCCGTCCTCGGTGGTGACGAAGTCGCCGGCGAGGACGCGGAACGGCTCGCCGGCGCCGGTCGCCGCCGGGCCGCCGTCGTTGAGCTCGAAGACCGGGCCGCGGTAGCTCCGCCCGACCAGCTCGCTGCCGGGGAAGCGGTCGAGGATCTCGGCCCCCTCCCCCAGCACCTTCTCCACGAGCGGCTCGGCGACGATCACCGTCTCCTCGCCGCCCGGGCCGCCGGCGACGCGCGCCCGCACGTAGGTGACCTCCGGCGCGGCGGCGACCGCGACGTTGCCGGGGAGGGTCCAGGGCGTGGTCGTCCAGACCAGCAGCGACTCGCCGGTGGCGGTCCCGTCCTCGCCGAGCAGCGGGAAGCGCACGTAGATGGAGGGGTCCTCGACGTCCTCGTAGCCGAGCGCCACCTCGTGGGAGGAGAGCGCGGTGCCGCAGCGCGGGCAGTAGGGGACGACCTTGTGGCCCTCGTAGAGCCGGTCGTCGTCGTAGAGGCGGCGCAGCGACCACCAGACCGACTCGATGTAGTCGTCCTTGAGGGTGACGTAGGGGTCGTCGAGGTCGACCCAGAAGGCGATCCGCTCGGTCAGCTTGTTCCACTCGCCGACGTACTCGAAGACCGACTCGCGGCAGCGCTCGTTGAACTCGGCGATCCCGAACTCCTCTATCTCCTGCTTCGAGGAGATCCCGAGCTGCTTTTCGACCTCCAGCTCGACCGGCAGGCCGTGGCAGTCCCAGCCGGCCTTGCGCGGGACCCGGTAGCCGCACATCGCCTTGTAGCGCGGGTAGACGTCCTTGAAGACGCGGGCGAGGACGTGGTGGGAGCCGGGGCGGCCGTTGGCGGTCGGCGGGCCCTCGTAGAAGCTCCAGATCTCCGCGCCCTCGCGGTTGGCGATCTGGCGGGCGAAGACGTCGTCGCGGCGCCAGCGCTCCAGCACCCGCTCCTCCAGCTCGGGGAAGGACTGCTTGGTGTCGACTGGCTCGAATCCGGGCACGAGCCGCGGATTCTAGGTCTCACCAGACGAGCACGAACTCGGCCGGGTTCTCGGGGTTCGCGTAGGCGGGCAGGACGAGGCCCGCGTCCATCCGGTTGGCGGTGAAGACCGGCATCACTTCGCGGCGGCTGACCTCGCGACGGCCGAGGCCGGGGAAGTCGAGCTCGAGCTTCAGCTTCATCAGCGGCATCTCGTTGACGGTGGCGCTGGAGCTGCCGTCCGCGAGCAGGGTCGCGGTGCCCTTGATGCCGTTGCGGAAGATCCAGTCGTGGTGGGCGGCCTTGCGCTGGGCGTGGCGGGCGTAGAGGCCGAGCCCGGCGGCGGTGAGGACGAAGATGGCGCCGGTCGAGCCGACGATCGCCGCGGTTTCGAGGTCGGCGCCGAACAGGGCCGGGACCACGCACATCGCCAGGCCGAGCCCGCCGAACAGGGCGATCAGGAAGTAGCCGGTGCGGTTGATCTGCATCGCTACTCCGCGCACTCCTGGGCGATCCGCTCGGCGACCCGGACGGTCGCCTCGCAGAGCGCCGCCAGGCCGTCGGGCCCGGGGTCGTCGTCCTCGACGCTGCCGAGCAGGGCCCCGTAGGCGAGCTCGAAGGAGAAGTCGGCCGGGGGCTGGGTCGCCAGGTAGTCGACGAGGCCCGGCGAGAACAGCTGCCGCAGCCAGTTCGGGTCCTGGTAGGGGCTGGTGGATATGACGTAGCGCTGGTTCAGCCCGGTGCTCTCGGTCCAGAGCTTCGAGTGACGCGCCTCGAACCCGTAGAACTCGTCGTCGCGGGTGCTGCGGCCCTTGCGGACGCAGAAGACCCGCGGCGCCAGCGCGGTCGTGCCGGGGACCTCGACCTGGGCGACGTTGAAGCGAAAGGTCTTGTTGCGCTTGTAGGCGAGGTGGCCGACGACGCCGTCGACATCGCCGCCGAGGCGGCCGCGGACAGCCGGCTCGAGCTGGCAGTGCTTGGACTCGACCAGCAGCGGCGTCAGCGCCCCGAGCCCGAGCCCCGGCAGCGGCTCGAGGCCGCGCTCGGCCGCGAAGGCCGCGTAGGTGGCGCCGAGGTCGGCCAAGGGCGCGAGCCTACCCGGCGGCGACGGATGCGCCCAGCGGCCGATACGCTGCCGCGCTGATGCCGGCCCTCGACCTCAACGGCAAAGTCGCGCTGGTCACCGGTGCCGCCCGCGGCATCGGCTTCGAGGCCGCCCGCCAGATGCACCTGCGCGGCGCCTCGGTCGCCGTCCTCGACCTCGACGCCGAGGAGGCGCGCGAAGCGGCGGAGCGGATCGGGCCGCGGGCGATCGGGCTGGCCGCCGACGTCACCGACCAGAACGCGATGATGGCCTGCGTCGCCGAGGTGGTCGAGAAGCTCGGCGGGCTCGACGTCGCCGTCGCCAACGCCGGCATCGCCCAGGCCGGCTTCGCGAGCGCCCGGGCGATCTCCGGCGAGGAATGGGAACGCGTCTTCGAGGTCGACCTGCTGGGGGTCTGGCGCACGGTCCGCGCGGCGCTGCCGCAGATCGTCGAGCGCCAGGGTCAGATGGTCGTCGTCTCCTCCGTCTACGCCTTCGTCAACGGGATGGGCAACAGCCCCTACGCGGTCGCCAAGGCCGGGGTCGAGTCGTTGGGCCGGTCGCTGCGAACCGAGCTGATCCCGCACGGCGCCAGCGCCAGCGTCGCCTACTTCGGCTGGGTCGACACCCGGATGGTCCAGGACGCCTTCTCCGGCGAGGACTCCCACCGGATCCGCGAGCTCAGCCCCGAGTGGCTGCTGAAACGGATCACCCCCGAAGAAGCCGGTGCCGGCCTCGTCCGCGGCATCGAGGAACGCGCCCCGCGCATCTTCGTCCCCAAATGGTGGCGCTACGTCTCCGCCCTGCGCGGCCTGGTCAACCCCCTGCTCGACCGCCGGATGGAGAGCGACCCGAAAGTCAGGTCGCTGATCCGCGACCTCGACGCGAAGATCCTCGGCAACTGAGCGAGCCGCGCTAGCGGCTGAGGCGCTCGAGCAGGAAGACGACGGACTCGTAGGGGGCGCCGGTGGCGCGCTCGAGGCCGATCTCGCAGGTGCGGTTGCTGGAGAGGTGGGCGTCGAAGCGGCGGCCGGAGACCTCGCGGGCCTCGGCGGCGGTGGCGCTGGCGGTCAGCTCGGGGTGGGTGATGCCGCGGTCGCCGGCGAAACCGCAGCAGGTCGCCGTCGGCGGGACGTGGACGTCCTCGGCGAGGGCGTCGGCGAGGCGCTCGAGGCGGCGGGTGAGGCCAAGGCGGCGGGTCGCGCAGGTCGGGTGGACGGTCGCGGTGGCGACCTTGGCGCCGATCTCGAGGTTGGGCAGGAGGCGGTCGTGTGCCCAGGCGACCGAGTCGAGGATCCGCAGCCGGGCGAGGCGGCCGACGTTCTCCTCGGTGAGGACGCCGTCGCCGGGGTCGGCGACCGAGCCGGTGCAGGAGGCGGCGTCGATCACGACCGGCAGCTCCCCCTCGCCGCTCCAGGCCCAGAGCTTGGCGACCATCTCGTTGGCCTTGTGGCGGTGGGCGTCGGCGAAGCCTTTCGAGCTCCAGGGCAGGCCGCAGCAGCTGCCGGCGACGTCGGCCGGGATCCAGACCGGGAGCCCGGCGCGGCCCGAGACCGCGACCAGGGCCTCGGCGAGGCTGGCGGCGCTGCCGCCGTTCGCCGCGGCGGGCCGGCCGAAGATCCGGTTCGTGCAAGAGGGGATGTAGACCGCGGCGGCGCCCGCGCGCGTCGTCGCCGGCAACCCCGGCTTCGCGGGCGGCGGCAGGGCGGCCCCGCGCTTGGTCCGCCGCGCCAGCGAGCCGCCGGCGCGGAGGCCGAGGCGCGAGGCGGACTCGACCTTCCCCCACCGCTTCGCCGTCGCCAGCGCCGCCGCTTCGGCGCGGTCGGTGTGTCGCTGGGCCCGCATTTCCTTGACGAACTTGCCGGTGTCGATCCCGACCGGGCAGGCGAGCTGGCAGGAGCCGTCGGTGGCGCAGGTCTCCAGCGCCTCGTACTCGAACTCCTCGAGCAGCGCCCGCTGCACAGGCGAGCCGGCGGGCTGGCGGGCCATCTCGCGGCGCAGGACGATCCGCTGCCGCGGCGTCGTGGTCAGGTTGCGGCTCGGGCAGACCGGCTCGCAGAAGCCGCACTCGACGCAGGTCGTCGCCGACTCCTCGATCGGCGGCGTCGTTTTCAGGTTGCGGAGGTGGACGCCGGGGTCGCGGTTGAGGACGACGCCGGGCGAGAGGACGCCGTCGGGGTCCGCCAGCTGCTTCACCCGCCACATCAGCGCGGTCGCCTTCTCCCCCCACTCGCGCTCCACATAAGGGGCCATGTTGATCCCGGTCCCGTGCTCGGCCTTCAGCGAGCCGTCGTATTTATCGACGATCAGCTCGACCAGGCCGGCCATGAAGGCCTCGTAGCGATCGAGGTCCTCTTGTTTGGCGAAGTCGGGGGTGAGCATGAAGTGGAGGTTGCCGGCGGAGGCGTGGCCGGCGACGCCGGGCAGGAAGCCGTGTTCGCCGAGCAGGGCCTGGAGGTCGCGGGCGCCCTCGGCGATCCGCTCCGGCGGCACGCAGACGTCCTCGACGATCAGCGCCGTACCGGGCATGCGGACGCGGCCGATCAGGCCGTGCAGCCCCTCGCGGACCCGCCAGGCCAGCTCGATCCCCTCCGCCTCGCGGGTGAAGTCGATCGGCCGGATCGTCTCGTGGCCGGCGAAGACCTCGTTCGCCTTGGCGACGTAGGCGTCGAGCTCGGCTTCGCTCTCGGCGCCGAACTCGACCAGCAGCACCGCCGACTCTGGCGGCAGCTCTTTCCACTCCTCGGGCGCCCCGACCATGTTCCAGGCGGCGGTGATCAGGGCCGGCGCGACCATCAGCTCGACCGCGGTGGCGCCGGCCTCGACGAGGTCACGGACCGGGGCGATCGCCTGGTCGATGCCGGGGAAGTGGACCCAGGCGGTGGTGGTCCGGGCCGGCACCGGCACGGTCTCGAAGACCGCCTCGGCGACGAAGCCGAGCGTCCCCTCGGAGCCGATCAGCAGCCGCCGGAAGATCTCCAGCGGCTCGTCCGCGTCGAGGAAGGCGCAGAGCCGGTAGCCGGTCGTGTTCTTGATCGCGAACTTGCGGCGGATGCGGGAGTTGAGCTCCTCGTCGGCGCGGATCTCGTCGCGGATCGCCTCGAGGCCCGCGACCAGCTCCGGCTCCTCGGCGGCGAAGCGCTCCGCGGCGCCCGGCGCGGCGGTGTCGATCGTCGTCACCGACGGCAGCACGAAGGTCAGCGAGCTGACCGTCGAGTAGGAGTCCTTGGTGGTGCCGCAGCGCATCCCGCCCGAGTTGTTGGCGACGACGCCGCCGACGCAGGCGATGTCGGTGCTGGCCGGGTCAGGACCGAGCTTGCGGCCGTGCGGGGCGAGGACGCGGTTGGCGTGGCCGAGCACGGTCCCGGGCTTGACGCGGGCGCGGGCGCCGTCGTCCTCGACCGCGACGCCGCCGAAGTGGCGGCGCACGTCGACGAGAATGCCATCGCTCTGGCCCTGCCCGTTGAGGCTGGTGCCGCCGGCTCGGAAGGTGACCGGGATCCCCTTCTCGCGGCCGTAGGCGAGGACCCTGGCGACGTCGCCGGCTTCCTTCGCCATCACCACCGCGCGCGGGAAGAGCCGGTAGGGGCTGGCGTCGGAGGCGTACTTGACGATGTCGCCGGCGCTGCCGAGCACCCGGTCGGCGCCGAGCAGCGCCTCCAGCTCGCCGCGCAGCGGCTGGGCGACGCCGGCGGCGATCTCGTCGGGGGCCCGGTCCGGGGAGATCACGCCGGGCGGCGGCGCCAGGGCCTGGGGGCTTCGCTGGAGT
>CBIHMQ010000089.1:0-8006 GCA_966211075.1 uncultured bacterium | reverse complement strand
CGGCGGCATCTGGTTGGCCCTGCTCAGCCCCGCCGCGATCGCCCGCATCGAGCAGCTCGACGGCGCCGCCGACCGCTGGCAGCCAGCCTTCCTCTCCCTGCAGACGGCGCTGGAGAACTCGCGCAAGGAGCAGACCTACAACACGCCCGCCCTGGCGACCCTACTGCTGCTCGCCGACCAGGTCGAGTGGATGCTCGGCAACGGCGGCCTCGATTGGTGCGTCGGCCGCACCGCCGACTCCTCCGGCCGCCTCTACGGCTGGGCCGAGGCCTCGGAGTTCGCGACCCCGTTCGTGGCCGATCCGGCGAAGCGCTCGCAGGTGGTCGGCACGATCGACTTCGCCGACTCGGTCGACGCCCCCGCGCTGGCCGCCGCCCTGCGCGCCAACGGGATCGTCGACGTCGAGCCCTACCGCAAGCTCGGCCGCAACCAGTTGCGAGTCGGGATGTTCCCGGCCGTCGAGCCCGATGACGTCGAGGCGCTGACCGCCTGTGTGGACTGGGTCGTCGCCAACGTCGAGGGGGTCGCCAAGTGAGGGTCCTGGTCAAGGAGAAGATCGCCGACACCGGTGTCGAGCTGCTGCGGGAAAACTTCGAGGTCGACCTTGGCCTGGAGATGTCCGACGAGGAGCTGCGCGAGCAGATCGGTCAGTACGACGCGATCCTGATCCGGTCGGCGACGAAGATGACGCCGGAGCTGATCGACCTCGCCGACAACCTCAAGGTGATCGGCCGCGCCGGCACCGGGGTCGACAACGTCGACATCCCCGCCGCGACCCGCCGCGGCATCGTCGTCGCCAACGCCCCCGAATCGAACTCCGTCGCCGCCGCCGAGCACACCCTGGCGCTGGCGCTGGCGCTGTTCCGCAACGTCCCGCAGGCGCACGAATCGCTGGTCGCCTGTCGTTGGGACCGCGCCAAGTTCAAGGGCGCCGAGCTCTACGGCAAGACGCTCGGCGTGGTCGGCTTCGGACGGATCGGCCAGCTCGTCGCCAAGCGCGCCCAGAGCTTCGACATGGAGGTCGTCGCCTTCGACAAGTTCGTCTCCGCCGAGCGCTTCCGCGAGCTCGGGGTCGAGGGGCTCGAGAGCGTCGAGGAGCTCCTTGCCCGCGCCGACCTCGTCACCCTGCACGTCCCGAAGACCCCGGAGACGATCGATCTGATCGACGCCGAGGCGATCGCGGCCATGAAGGACGGCGCCCGGGTGGTCAACTGCGCCCGCGGCGAGCTGGTCGACCTCGACGCGCTGCAGGCGGGCCTCGAGTCCGGCAAGCTGGCCGGCGCCGCCCTCGACGTCTTCCCCTCCGAGCCCTTCACCGAGCACCCGATCTTCGCCCGCCCCGACGTCGTCGTTACCCCGCACCTCGGCGCCTCGACGGCTGAGGCGCAGGACCGCGCCGGCGTCGTCACCGCCGAGCAGGTCACCGCCGCCCTCAACGGGGGCGTCGTCACCAACGCCGTCAACATCGCCGCCGTCCGGCCCGAGGCGATGGAGGCGCTGGCGCCGTTCGTGCCGCTCTGCGAAAAGCTCGGCCGCCTCGCCCAGGGCCTCGGCGACGGCTCGGTCGACCGGGTCACAGCCGAGTTCCGCGGGCGCATCGCCGCCCACGACACCCGCCTGCTCGGGATCGCCGTCCTGGTCGGCATTCTCTCCGGCCACACCGAGGAGCAGGTCAACCTCGTCAACGCGCCGCAGATGGCCGAGGAGCGCGGCATCGACCTGGTCGAGACCAGCGACGCCAGCGCCGGCGACTTCACCGAGCTAGTCACGATCCGGGTCGGCTCCGGCGACCAGGAGGTCGAGGTGGCCGGGACCAGCGTCGGCCCCCGCAACGAGCCGTACCTGGTCTCGGTTTGGGGCGAGGGCTTCTACCTGCCGTTCGCCGAGCACATCACCGTCTTCCGCTACGCCGACCAGCCGGGGATGATCGGCCGCGTCGGCACGATGTTCGGCGAGGAGGGCGTCAACATCGTCTCCGCCGCGGTCGGCGCCGAAGCCGGCGGTGAGAACGCGGTGATGGCGCTGACCACCGACGCTCCGGTCCGGACCGAGACGATCGAGAAGATCCTCGGCGTCGGCGGCTTCTCGGTCGGCCGCTCCGTCGACCTCTGAGAACGTCCGCGACGGTCTAGGGTGGGCGGATGAGGGCCGTGGTGCTGACGGGAACGGGAGGGCCTGAGGTCCTTAAGGTCCAAGAGCGCCCCGATCCGCCAGTCGGTCCCGGCGAGGTGCGGATCGCCGTCCGCGCCGCCGGAGTCAACTTCGCCGAGACGTTGGCTCGGGTCGGGCTCTACCCGGACGCGCCCAAGATTCCATGCGTGCTCGGCTATGAGGTTTCGGGCGTGGTCGAGTCGGTCGGCCCGGGAGTCGAGTCCCACGCCGTCGGCGACCGCGTCGTCGCCGGCACCCGCTTCGGCGGCCAAGCCGAGTTGGTGACCGTGGCCGCCGAGCAGGCGCTGCCGCTGCCGGAGCGACTCAGCTTCGAGGAGGGCGCCGCCTTCCCGGTCAACTACGGGACCGCCTACGCAGCCCTCGTGCTGATGGGCAGCATCCGCGAGCGCACCCGCGTCCTCATCCACGGCGCCGGCGGCGGGGTCGGCGTCTCCGCCACCCAAATCGCCCGCAACGCCGGGGCCGAGATCTTCGGCACCTCCTCGCCCGGCAAGCACGAGGCGATCCGCGCCCAGGGCGTCACCCACGCGATCGACTACCGCAACCTGGACTTCGCCGCCGAGGTGATGCGGCTCACCGGCAACGAGGGGGTCGACTTGATCCTCGACGCCCAGGGCCCGACCAGCTTTCGCAAGGACTACCGGCTGCTGCGCCCCGGCGGTCGCCTGATCATGTACGGCCTCTCCGAGAACACCAACGCCGGTGCCCGCGACCTGCCGGCGACCCTGAAGAGCCTCCTGAAGATGCCGCTGGCGACGATGCCATGGTGGAAGAGCCTGATGCTGATGAACGAGAACAAAGGGGTCTTCGGCCTCAACATGTTGAGCTGGTGGGAACGCGAGGGCAACCTCGACCGGGTCACCGAGCCGCTGATGGCCGACCTCGAGGCGGGGCGCCTCCAACCTCTGGTGGGGGCTTCATTCCCGTTCGAGCGGGCGGGTGAGGCTCACGAGTTCATCGCCCAACGCCGCAACGTCGGCAAGGTCGTGTTGTTCCCTTCGTAGAGGCCCACACGACCGACCGCATTTCAGCCCAGGGATCCACGATGAAGAAACTGCTCACGATCGCGATCGCGACGGTCGCACTGATCGCCGTAGCGCCGGCCCAGGGCGGCTCCGGCGTGGTCGTGATTCTCGCCGGCGACGAACAGGCGAACACGATCTCGATCGTCGTCAGCAGCTCCGGCGCCGGCTTCGTGATCGATTCCGCCGCTCCGCTCGAAGTCGGTGGCGGCGTCTGCGCCCATCCGGACGCCATGCCCACCCAGCTGGTCTGCGACGCTGCGAAGATCAGCGGCTTCGAAGTCAACGCCGGCGGGGGCGACGACCACGTCACGATAGGCCGCACGGTCGGGGTGCCTGTGACGCTTCGCGGCGGCCCCGGCAACGACCACCTCAGCGGCGGCGGCGGCACCCTCGGCGACAAGCTGGTCGGCGGCGCCGGCGACGACGATCTCGTCGGCAGGTCGGGTCCCGACCTCCTCTACGGCGGTCCCGGCAACGACAGCCTCTTCGGCGGCTCCGACGACGACCGCCTCGTCGGCGGTCCCGGCAACGATGTCCTGCGCGGCGAAGCCGGCTCCGACGTGGTGCTCGGCGGTTCCGGCGAAAACAGCCTCTCCGACTAGTCCTCGCTCATCGCCGGCTCGGCCCGCCGGCGCGTGAACAGGCGGCCGCCGACGAACAGAACGGTGATCGCCAGCCCGACCAGCGACAACGCCGCGTCGAGGCGGAAGGCGGCCTGGATGCCATCGACGAACGGGGGGACCTGCGAGGAGAAGACGGTAGTCGTCAGGCCCAACCCGATCGAGCCGCCGGCGATCTGGAACATGTAGATGATCCCGCCGGCGAGGCTGGTCTGGGAATCGTCGACCGAGGTGACGCCGGCCGTCGTCGCGGTCGGGTAGAAGCTGCCGATCCCGATCCCCAGCACGACCATGCCCGGGATCAGCGAGGCGTAGCCGGACTCGGCGTCGACCTGGGAGAAGAGGAAGGGCGCGACGGTGATGCAGGCGGCGCCGAGGACGGCAAGCCGCTTGGCGCCGACCCGGTCGTAGAGCGGCCCGGCCACGAAGGAGACCAGGGCGAAGACGCCGAGGAAGGGGAGGATGCCGACCCCCGCCTCCAGCGCCGAGTAGCCGAACTGCTTCTCCATGAACTGCGGCAGGTAGAGCAGCGAGGCGAAGAAGGTCGCCGACATGAAGAGGATCGCCACGCACGAGGCGGTGAAGCTCTGATTCCGCATAACCGCGCGCGGCACCAGCGCGTGGGAGCCGGCGCGGCGCTCGATTGGCGCGAAGGCGACGAGAAGCACGCCCGACAGGATCATCAGGGCGATCACCCGCGGGTCGCCCCAGCCCCACTCGGCGACCTGATCGAGGGCGATCAGCAGCGAGACCAGGCCGACCGAGAGCACCGCGATGCCGCCGTAGTCGATTCGCCGGTCCTCTGCCTCGGGCTCCTCGACCTTGACCAGGAACCAGGTCACGAGCACCGCGAAGATCGCGATCGGGACGTTGAGGAAGAAGATCCAGCGCCAGCTCAACGTGTCGGTGAGGACGCCGCCGATCAGCGGCCCGAGCGCGTTGCCCAGCCCGGCGGCGCCGAGGATGATCCCGCCGGCCAGGCCGGCCTTCTCGTCGGGCAGGATCGAGAAGGTCATGCCAAGGATCGCCGGCCACATCAGCGCCCCGCCGATCCCCATCAGGGTCCGGCAGGCGATCAGCCATGCCTCGCTCGGCGCGGCGCCGCCCAGCGCCGACATCGAGGCGAAGATCGCCGTGCCCAGGAAGAAGGCCCGGCGGCGGCCGAACATGTCGGCGAGCCGGCCGCCGGTGACGATCATCACCCCGAAGGTCAGCGCGTAGGCGTTGACAACCCACTGGATCGTGTTGATGTTGGTGTCGAAATCCTTCTCCATGGTGGGAAGGGCGACGTTGATCGCCGAGAAGTCGTTGGCGATCACCACCACCGCGATTCCCATCGCGAAGAGGGCGACCCAGTTGATTCGCTGCGGGGACGAGGACTCGATGCGCGGCACCCTACGCAAACCTCCCGACGCCGCGCCGATCTGCGCTACCCTGACCCAAGCGAATGTCCTACCGGGCCCACAGCCTCGCGCTACTCCTTCTCCTCCCCCTTCGGGGGGAATAGCGCTGGGCGGCGCGTTAGCCGCGAGAGACAAGGCCATTCGAACTTAGGAGAGAAGGAGAGATCCAATGGGATCCGCACCTGACGCCAACCGCGTCCACATATTCGACACCACGCTGAGGGACGGCGAGCAGTCGCCCGGCATCTCGCTGAACACCGCCGAGAAGGTGGAGATCGCCACCCAGCTCGCCCGCCTGGGCGTCGACGTGATCGAGGCCGGCTTCCCGATCACCTCGCCCGGGGACTTCGAGGCGGTCCAGGAGATCGCCCGCAGGGTGGAGGGCCCGACGATCTGCGGCCTGGCCCGCACCCACAAGGCCGACATCGACGCCGCCTGGGGGGCGGTGAAGGAGGCGCAGCGCCCGCGCATCCACACCTTCATCTCCACCTCCGACATCCATATCGAGCACCAGCTGCAGACCGACCGCGAGGACGTCAAGGGCCAGGCCCGGGCGGCTGTCGCCCTGGCCAAGTCCTACTGCGAGGACGTCGAGTTCTCGCCGATGGACGCGACCCGCGCCGACGTCGAGTTCACCGCCGAGGTCTGCGCGATCGCGGTCGCGGAGGGCGCGACCGTGATCAACATCCCCGACACGGTCGGCTACACGACCCCGGAGGAGTACGCGGCCTACCTGGCGCGCCTGTATGAGCTGGTGCCAGGCCTGGACGGGGTCGAGCTCTCCGTTCACTGCCACGACGACCTGGGGATGGCGGTCGCCAACTCCTACGCGGGGGTGCTGGCCGGCGCCCGCCAGGTCGAGTGCGCGGTCAACGGAATCGGCGAGCGCGCCGGCAACTGCTCGCTGGAGGAGATCGCGATGCTGGTCCACGTCCGCGCGGACGCCCATGGCCTGAGCACCGGAATCAACACTCGCGAGCTGGCCCGCACCAGCCGCATGGTCTCGCGCCTGACCGGCTACCCGGTCCAGCCCAACAAGGCCGTGGTCGGCCGCAACGCCTTCGCCCACGAGTCCGGGATCCACCAGGACGGCGTTCTGAAGGAGCGCAGCACCTACGAGATCATGGACGCGACCGAAGTCGGCCTGGAGTCGAACTCGATCGTGCTGGGCAAGCACTCCGGCCGCCACGCCCTGCGCGACGCCCTGGAGCAGCTGGGCTTCCAGGTCGAGGGCAACGCCCTCAACTCGGCCTTCAAGGCCTTCAAGGAGGTCGCCGACCGCAAGAAGCAGGTGACCGCGCTGGACCTGGAGGCGATCGTCTCCGACGAGATGCGCGAGCGTGCCGACGCCCATGAGCTGTCCTGGTTCGAGGTCGAGGCGGGCTCCCGCCGCGATCCGGTCGCCCGCGTCGCGGTCACCCTGCCCTCTGGCGAGGAGGCGGTGGGCGAATCGAGCGGCGACGGTCCCGTCGACGCGATCTTCCACGCGATCCAGAAGGCGGTCGGGACCACCTGCGAGCTGCGCGAATACAACGTCGAGGCGGTGACCGGAGGCGAGGACGCCCTCGGCGAGGTGACCGTTCGCCTGCGCGCCGAGGGCCGCTTGGCCACCGGCCAGGGCGTCGCCACCGACATCCTCGAGGCCTCCGCCCGCGCCTACGTCCGCGCCCTGTCCAACGCCCTGGAAGGCGCCGCCACCCGCGAGGCCGAGGCCGCCACCGCCGAAGCCGCCGTGGAACGCACCCCCGGCCCCTAAATCCCGGCGTCTCCGCCCCTCAGAGGGGGCGAATCCCTCACGCGTCTGCCCTTACCCGTGTTATGGACGGGTTGGGGCAGACGCGTGGTTTGGACGTAGCGATCTCCGAGCTGGCCGAGCGTCAGCATGGTGTGGTGGCCCGCTCGCAACTGCTCGCCTGCGGAGTCGGAGCGGAGGCGATCGAAGTCCGCTTGGCCAGGGGGCGCCTCCATCGTTTGCACGCAGGGATCTACGCCGTCGGGCACCGAGTCCTGTCGCGCCAGGCGGGGTGGATGGCGGCAGTGCTTCACGGCCGTGCCGGAGCGGTCCTGAGCCACCGCTCGGCGGCTGCTCTCTGGTGCATCCGGCAGTGGGCCGGCGGCGCGGTCGACATCACCGTCCCACGCAAATGCCGACCCGGCGGCCCGGTTCGGCGACACTTCTCGCTGCTTCCACCCGACGAGGTGACCGTGCACGAAGGCATCCCGGTCACGATCGTGCCGCGGACGATCTTCGACATGGCGGCGATTTCACCGCCAGAGGCAGTGGAGTCGATGTTGCGGGAGGCGGAATACCGGCGGCTCTACGACCGGCTCTCTCTGCATGATCTGCTCGAGCGCTACCCGCGGAGGCCGGGATCGAAGGCGGTCCGGGCGGCGCTGGGACGGGTCGCCGAACGGACGGGGCAGATCCGCAGCCGCCTGGAGGAGCGGTTTCTGCCCTTTCTCGATCGTCACCGCCTGCGGCGTCCCTACCTCAACGCTTGGCTCGAAGTGGGAGGGAAGAGGTATCAGGTCGACTGTTTCTGGCCGGAGGTCCGCGAGATCGTCGAACTGGACGGCTGGGAGGCGCACGGGACGCGGAGCGCCTTCCTCGACGATAAGGCCCGCGACCGGCGCCTCCGCGCCGCCGGCTATGGCATCACCCGGATCGCCTGGGCGGAGCTCGAAGACGAACCGGAAGAGATCGCCGCGGAGATCCGCGCCCTCCTGCCGAGCTCGCGACCCACCTGAGGCTGCTCCGGCGGGGATAGGACGGGATGGGAGGGGAT
>CBIHMQ010000088.1:0-8177 GCA_966211075.1 uncultured bacterium | reverse complement strand
TCGCAGGCGCGCTCGCCGAAGGCGGCGTAGAAGCTGCCGATCAGCTCCGAGGTGTCGCCGCTGGCGGTCGGCAGGATGCAGATCCGCGGCCGCCCGGCGCCGCGCTCGGCGGCCAGCCGCAGCAGCAGCTCGGCGACGGCGCGGTCGGGCGGGCGGGAGCTGAACTCGTGCCCGCCGAGGGCGAGGATGCGGGGCGTCGCCATCAAGCCGCGACCGCGGTCGAGAGCGCCTCCGGCAGCGGTGCGCTGGGGGCGACGCCGCGGTCTCCCAGATAGGTGGTGGCGATCCGCATCTCGACGACGCGCTGACCGGCGACGTCGAGCCGGTAGCCGCGCGCCTCCGGCCGCGAGGCGACGACGCGGTTCAGCTCGGTGCCGGTGAAGTGCAGGGCGGCGCCGTCCTCGGCCGCGTAGCCGCCGCGCATCCCTTCGCGCAGGAAGCGGTGATAGGACTCGCGCCGCCGCGAGCGCGGGTCGTAGTGGACGCAGTTGCTGAACGGCAGCAGGCCGAGCCCCTCGAGCCGTTTCGGCGGCCCGTGGAACCCGGTCACCGCCTCGGCGAACCAGCAGAGCGAGCCAGCCGAGAGGCCGCAGAGCACCACCCCCGCCTCCCAGGCCTCGCGGAGGATCGCGTCGATCCCGTGGGCGCGCCAGACCCCGAGCAGGCTGACGACGCTGCCGCCGCCGACGTAGATCAGGTCCTGGGAGAGCAGGTGGCGGCGAAGGTCCTCCGGGCCCTGCTCGCGGCGGAACAGGGAGATGTGGGTCGGCTCGCAGCGGTGGGCGGAGAAGGCCCGGTAGAAGCGGACGATGTAGTGGTCGGCGTCGCCGCTGGCCGAGGGCAGGAAGCAGACCCGCGGCCGCTCCGCCTTGGCGAGGGCGAGAACGTAGTCGTCGAGCAGGGGGTTACCCGACTCCATCGAGAACCCGCCGCCGCCGAAGGCGACGATCTGTCGGGGTGCCGTCTCCATCGAGAGATGGTCCCGGCGGCGTCGCCGAGCGTCCTTGTACAGCGGTCCGAAGTTCCGCGCGCCCCTCTCGCCCGCGTGTACAGAGCTTCCCGCGAATCCCGGCCGCGTTCCCAAGCGACCAGGAGAATATTAATTCGGTACTGGATCGTCCACAGAGCCGTGCCCGGGGTGTACAATCGCGTTTCCCGAAACACGGCTGTCTGGAGCGAGAACGCCGATGCCACCCAGCACTTCCCAGCAGGAAGCCAAATCTGAGCGCGATCAGGATGACCTTGGGGGGCTGATCCACCGCGAACAGCTGCCCAGGGGGCGAGCCGACCTGGCCGAGCCGATCGTCGCCCACTCGCAGCGCGAACGGATCCTCAACGCGATGGCCGCGGCCTGCGCCAGCAAGGGCTTCGGCGCCACCACGATCGCTGACATCGTCGAGGCCGCCGGGGTCTCCCGGGCCACCTTCTACGAGCTCTTCAAGGACAAGGAGGACTGCCTGCAGGCCTCGATGGAGCTCTCGCTGGCCGACACGATGGGCCGGATCGTCGAGGTCTACTCGCCGGACAAACCCTGGGCGACGATGGTCCGCGACGCCGCCCGCGCCTTCCTGGAGCTGCTCGCCAGCCGGCCCGACTTCGCCCGCATGGCCCTGATCGAGGCGCCGGCAGCGGGTGGCCGCTCGCTGGAGATGTACGCCTCCGGCAAGCGGGTCCTGCAGGCGCTGCTCGATCGTGGCCGCAGCGACCCGCTCGAGGAGGAAGCCATCCCCTCCAGCGCCGGCCGCGCCGTCCTCGCCGCCGCGGAGCAGCTGATCGTCGGCCAGATCCTCGCCGGCAACACCGGGCGGTTGCCGGAACTGCTGCCCGACATCGTCTACATCGTCACCGTCCCCTACTTGGGCCAGGACGAGGCGCTGCGGCAGTCGCGCGAAGCGGAGAAGCAGCTCCAAGCCGAGGCCTAGGCGTGCCGCAACCGAGGCAGGGGGAGAGGTGGAAGCCGCCGCGCGGGCGGCACGGGCTGCCCCGCGAGGTGGTCCAGCAGTCCCAGCGCGAGCGGCTCCTGGAGGCGACGATGCGGGTCGTCGCCGAGAAGGGCTACGGGGCAACCACGGTCACCCACCTCACCCGCGAGGCGGGCATCTCCCGGACCACCTTCTACGAGCTCTTCGATGACAAGGAAGCCTGCTTCCTGGCCGCCTACGACGACGCGGTCGACAAGCTGGTGCGGCGGATCACCGCCGCCTACGACGCCGAGGACCGCTGGCCCGACCGGGCCCGGGCCGGCCTGGCGGAGCTGCTCGCGGCGCTCGCCGCCGACCCCGCCCAGGCCCGGCTCGCCTTCGTCGACGTCGCCGCCGCCGGGCCGGCCGCGCAGCGTCGCTACCGGGCGGCGGTGCAGCGCCTCACGCCGCTGTTCGACGAGGGCCGCGACTTCGCTCCGGGCGGCCGCGCCCTGCCCGCCAACGCCTCCCGCTTGGCCGCCGGCGCGGTGGTCGGGTTGATCGCCGACGAGCTGATCGGCGGCCGAGAGGACGAGCTTCCGAACTTGCTTTCGGACCTGCTTTTTGCGACCCTGGTCGCCTATCTCGGCCCCGATGCGGCAGCGAGGGAGGTGGGCGAAGAGGCTAGATAAACATCTTCGTACACGATGCCGCTATGATGAATGTACAGGGCAGTTCAGCAGCCTCTCTCGAAGGCGGGCCGATGCATTCGACGGAATCTTCGCGGCGTCAGGACATCCTCGCGGGCATGATCCGCGTGGTCGGGGCAAAGGGATACAAGGAGACCTCGGTCGCCGACGTGATCGAGGAGGCCGAGACCTCCCGCACCACCTTCTACAAGTACTTCGAGGACAAGCACGACTGCTTCCTCGCCGCCTACGGGATGCTGGTCGAGCAGGTCTTCGGCGAGGTCGTCGCCAACTGCGACGGCGAGGCGAGCTGGATGGCGCGAATGACCACCGGGCTGACCACGATCGTCGACCGCTTCGCCGACGAGCCGGCGCTGGCGCGAACCGCGGTCGTCGAGGTCGCCGCCGCCGGGGCCGACGCGCGGCAGATGCACACCAACGCGATCGCTCGCTTCACCGAGTACCTCGACGGCGGCCGCGAGCTCGCGGCGGGCAAGGCGCTGCCGGAGAACATCTCGCTGATGTCGGCCGGGGCCGTCTCCGGGCTGATCTTCGATGAGCTGCTGGCCGGGCGGGCGGAGCGGCTGCCGGACCGACTGCCGGACCTGCTCTTCGCGATGCTGGTGCCCTACGTGGGACCGCAGGCGGCGACGGCGGAGATGCGCCGCGTCGCGGCGCGCCAGTAGAGGTCGACCCCCGGACCGAACCCTCACTGCAGCACGTAGGCGCGGCGCAGCTTGTTGCGGGCGCGGTGCAGCCGCACCTTCACGGTTCCCTCCGGGATGCCGAGGCGGCGGGCGATCGTCGACTGGGTCAGGTCGTCCTCGTAGCGCATCTCGAGGATCTCGCGCTCGCGCTCGTTGAGCTGCCGCAGGGCGGCATGCAGGTCCGCCCGTTCGACCGTCGCCGTCACCTGGGCGTCTTCGACGCCTTCCGCCGTCTCGACCGTGGCGATTGGTTCCGGCCGCAGCCGCGCGTGCTGGCGGAACGCCTCGTTGCGGACGATCGTCCCCAGCCACTGGTTGCGGCGACCGGGCTCGCGCAGCGTCGAGCGCCGGCGCCAGGCCCGGAGCAAGGCGTCCTGGGCGATGTCCTCTGCCTCACTTGGATTGCTCGCGTAGCGGTACGCGAACCGAAGGCAAACCCTGTGCGCCTCGCTCCATTCCCAGCCGTCATCACCGCGACGATGCCGAAGTGGAGAGCTGATCAAACGAAACTACTATTTTAAACACTGGGAGAGTGAGTTTTAACGTTGAAACACTTCTGATCGAAGCTGGGTCTCTCTTCTGTGGGAGCCGCGCGAGCAGGTGAAACCGAGGCGCTGGGGGCGGAAACCGCCTATGAGGCGATCGCCCCCGTCTACGACGACTTCACCGCCCACCACAACTACGACGCCTGGCTGAAAGAGCTGCTGGTCCACCTCGAGCGGCAGGGACTGACCGGCCGCCGCCTCCTCGACGTCGGCTGCGGGACCGGCAAGAGCTTCATCCCGATGCTCGAGTGGGGTTGGGAGGTGACCGCCGCCGATATCTCGCCGGCGATGGTCGAGCTGGCCCGGCGGAAGGTCGGCGACCGCGCCGAGCTCCTGGTCGCCGACACGCGCCGGCTCCCCCACCTCGGCGAGTTCGACCTGGTCTGGAGCCTCGATGACGCGATCAACTACCTGCTCGGCGGCGAGGAGCTGGAGCAGGCGCTGCGAGCGATCCGGCCGAACCTGACACCGGAGACCGGGCTGCTGCTCTTCGACACCAACGAGCTGCAGACTTACCGGAGCTTCTTCGCCGAAGAGGTCGAGGTCGAGATGGGCGGGCGGCGGCTGCTCTGGCACGGCCGCTCGAGCCCCGACGCGGCCCCCGGCTCGATCTCCGAAGCGGTCTTCGAAGGCGAGCCGCTGCCGGGCAGCGACGCCCCGGCCGTCCCGCCGGAGACGCACCGCCAGCGCCACTTCCCGGAAGCCGAGGTGCTGGCGGCGCTGGAGCGCTGCGGTTACGAGTGCCTCGAGGTCTACGGAATGCAGACCGACGGGATCCTCCGCCAGCCGCTCGAATCCGAGCGCCACAGCAAGGCCGTCTACGTCTCCCGCCTCGCCCGCCCGTAGCCCCGGCGCGTAGAGTCCGCGGCAATGCGTGTCGAGATGCTCAACGTCGGCTGGATGACCGCGGCGCGGGGGATCTGGCGGCAGGGCGAGGAGGAGCCCGAAAAGCCGATTCGGCTGCCGGTGCCCGCCTACCTGATCGAGACCGGGAGCGAGCGGATCCTCGTAGACACCGGCCTGCACCCGGGCGCCGTCGCCGACCGCGAGGGCCACTACGGACAGGGCCCGATCTCCTTCTTCGCGCTCGAGCAGGAGCAGTCGATCGCCGAGCAGGTCGACCTGGGGACGCTGACCCGGGTCGTCCTCACGCACCTGCACTTCGACCACGCCGGCGGCCTCGAGCTGATCCCCGACTCGGTCCCGGTCGTCGTCCAGCGCGCCGAGTGGGAGGCGGGGCGCGAACGGGCCGCGATCGAGCGCAACTTCCTGCTGCCGCGCGACTACGAGGGGCTGGGGCGCGAGCCGGTCCTGGTCGACGGCGACCACGACCTGCTCGGCGACGGCTCGGTGCTGCTGCTCGGCACCCCGGGCCACACCGCCGGACACCAGTCGGTGCGGATCGGTGACCTGGTGCTCGGCATCGACGCCGGCCTCTTCGCCGAGACCTTCGACGACCTCCGCTTCCCCGCCTTCGGCGATGACCCCGAGGCGCAACTTCGGTCCGCCGCGCGGCTGCGGGAGCTGCGCGACGCCGGCCTCACGGTCCGGCCCGGACACGATCCCGACGTGCTTCGTCCCGGGCCGGTGGCGGCGGAATCGGGGAACGACCTGGAACCAAACGGAAGGGAAGCGAGATGAGCGAGAGCGCGATCGAGGTGGGCGGCGTCGACTTCGTCACCGTCTTCGTCAAGGACTATCCGGCGGCGAAAAGCTTCTACGGGAAGACGCTTGGGCTCGAGCAGTCCTCCGAATACGGCAAAACGCCGGGCGGCGAATTCGAGACCGGCAACCTCACCCTGCAGGTCATGGACTCGCCGGCGATCGGCCGCGAGTTCGCGCCGAGCGGCCACCCGATCGCCCTTCACGTCGATGACGTCGCGGCCTCGCGCCAGAGCCTCGAAGCGGTCGGGGTGCAGTTCCTCGGCGAGACGATCGACAGCGGCGTCTGCCACATGGCCTTCTTCCAGGACCCGGACGGCAACGCCCTGATGATCCACCACCGCTACGCGCCTCGCGACTGAGCCAACGCCGCTGCGCTCGCCGGCCCTACTTGAACTGGAAGCTGGTCAGGTCCTGATTGAAGGCCGGGTTGAAGACGATCTTGTCGAGGTCGATCGCGTCGGAGACGAAGGTTGAGGTGGTGCTGGTCCCGTAGGGGATCCAGGGCGCCTGCTCCATGAATTCGCGGTCGAGGTCGGCATAGGCGGCTTCCTGCTCGGGCCCGAGCTGCTCTTCGGCCAGTTCCTCGATCTTGGCGCTCAACTTCGGGTCGGCGAAGCGGCCGAGGTTGGTGGTGTTGGTCGGGGTGATGCTCTCTTCGGAGAGCAGCGGCTGGAAGAAGTTGTTGGGGTGCGGGTAGTCCTCGAACCAGCTGGCGTAGCCGACGTCGCGGTCGGGGGTCGACTCGTTGCCGACGACCGGGAAGTAGTTGTCGGAGTTGACGATTTTCAGGCTCGGGTCGAGGCCGATTTTGCGCAGCACGTCCTCGAGGTATTCGGCCGCTTCGTCGTTGGGGCTTTCGTTGTCGGACCAGACGGTGACCTGGCGATCGGTCGGGTTCGCTTCCCGGACCAGTTCCTTGGCCTTGTCGAGGTCGTAGGGGAAGCGGTCGAGCTTCTCGTAGCCCGGCATCCCTGGCGGCAAAATCTGCTCGGTGGAGGTCAGCTGGCCGGCGTAGATCCGTTCCAGAGCGGCGCGGTTGACCGCGTAGTTGGCGGCTTCGCGGACGCGCAGGTCCTCGAAGGGGCCCTCGTTGGCGTTGAGCCAGAAGAAGTAGGTGCTGTTGATCTCCTCGACCCGGAACTGGCTGCCTTCGAACTTGGATTTGACGGCGGCGTAGCGGTCGGCGGGCGGCGAGTTCTGCATCCAGTCGCTGCCGCCCTGTTCGACTTCGTTGACCTGGGTGGCGCCGTTGCGGACGACGGTCACGTCGATCTCGTCCATGTAGCCGTTCGGGATCTCCGGGATCAGCTCGGCGTTGGTGGTTTTCCAGACCGGGTTGCGGTCGTATTCCCAGCCGCGCCCGGGCTGCGATTTGACGATCTCGTATGGGCCGGTCGCCGGCGGCGGGTCGGCGGTGAGGTCCTCGTCCGGCGTGCCGGCCGGCAGCAGCGCCACGAACGGGAGGCCGAGCTCGTTGGTGAAGGTCCCGCGCGGTTTGGCGAGGCGGATGACGATCTTGCCGGTCTTGTCGTCGGCTTCGATGCCGGGGATGCCCCCCCGCTTGGTCTTCTGAAACTGTTCGGCACCGACGATGTCGGTGTAGAAGAACGTCCCGCTGGAGTTCATCTTGAAGAGCCGTTCGACGGCGAAGGGGAAGTCCGAGGCCTTGACCGGCGTTCCGTCGGAGTACTTCAGGCCCTTGCGGAGGAAGAGCGTGTAGGTCTTGCCGTCCTTGGAGACCTCGGGCAGCGCTTTGGCGAGCCCGGGGACGACCTGGCTGCCCGCCTTGCCGCTCTCGTGGGCGTAGGTGAGCAGCGGGATGTAGGTGTTGTAGATCGCCGTCCAGCCTTCCTCGGAGTGCGAGAGGGCCGGGTCGAGGTAGTCCGGGAAGGACCCGATCGAGGACTTCAGGGTCCCCCCTTCCTTTCCACTCGAAGACCCGCAGGCGACGAGGCCGAAGCTGGCGACGAGGCCGACGATGAGCAGCGATATGTGGCGGGTTAGCCGTGGCACGCTTCCGGGGAATCGGCCCCGACCGGCGGCACCTTGAATCCTGGGCGCTCGGACATGCGGCCAGCGGCGAAACCGGATGATTAGGACTAACCGATCAAACTTTCCGTTCGCTCGTCCGGCAAACCGCCGTAGAAAGCCGCAAGAACCTCCCCGAACAGCGCCTCCCCCGGCGCCGCGCGAGCGAAGAGCGTCATCGAGGACCGCAGCTTGACCGCATCGATTCCGCCCAGAATCTCCTCCGCGGAGCTGTCCGCGTGCCCCAAAACGGCTGCCGCGCACTCCCGCAACCGAGGCCCCAAGGTGGGGTGCTCGACGTAGGCACGCGCCTCCGCCAACGACCCGATCGCATACCGCCGCGACATCTCGCTCTCCCCCAACCCGGAGACCTGCGGAAAGACGAACCACATCCAGTGGCTCGTCTTGCGACCGGCGCGCAGCTCGGCGAGGGCGCGGTCGTAGGTACCGCCGGCGTCCTGAGCGTCAAGGAAGCCCTGGAGGGTCATCTCCCGACAGGTTCTCACCCCGGATTACCGGTCGGACCCAACACCTGTCGCCGCTTCCGAGGACGGCCTCCGCGAGCGCGGGCAGCGCGAAGCGGGAGCGACGGGACTCGAACCCGCGACCTCCGGCGTGACAGGCCGGCGCTCTAACCAACTG
>CBIHMQ010000087.1:0-8279 GCA_966211075.1 uncultured bacterium | reverse complement strand
GTCGTCTTTTGTCCCGCATAGCGGTACAAAGCTCGACCGCACCCTTGGAGAGCGCCCCCTCCGCCCGCGAGGTGCGGGCGGCCCAGGGCGCCGCGGCGCACTCGCTGCTGGAGTGGAGCCAGGCGCACGATTGGACGGAGCCGCCGGAGGATCTGGCGCGCCGGCACGCCCTGGCGGCCGGCCTCGACCCGGACGCCGAGGGCACGCTGGCGGCACTGCTGGAGCCGGTGCGGGGCTGGCTCGGCTCCGAGCTGCGGGTCCGGCTCGCCGCCGGCGACGCGCGCTTGCGGGCCGAGGCACCGATCCTGCTCGCGGTTGGCGGCACCGTCCTGCGCGGCTCGATCGACCTGCTGGTCGAGCGCGAGGGCGAGGCGCCGCTGGTCGTCGACTACAAGACCGACGCGCTCGGGGACGCCGACCCCGCCGACCACGCGGAGAAGTACGAGGTCCAGCGCGCGATCTACGCGCTCGCCGTCGCCGAGGCCCGCGACGCGCCCGAAGTGGAGGTCGCCTACGTCTTCCTCGAGCGCCCCGACGAGCCGGTGATCAGCGTCCTCGGCCCAGCGGAGATGGTCGCTGCCCACGCCCGACTCGAGGCGACGATCGCCCAGATCGGCAGCGGCAAGTTCCCGGTCGCGCCGCCCGAGCAGCGCGACTGGTCGCTCTGCCGTGGCTGCCCGGCCCTCAGGGGCTTGTGCTCAGGTCCCGGGGCTCTCGACGGAGGAGTCGAGGCGGGCGGCCAGGTCGTCGAGCTGTAGCTCCTTGAGGCCCTCGCCCACCGCGTCCAACTCCGCGGCGCAGTAGCCGACGAGCTCGCGGCCCTCGCGACAGAGGTCGAGGGTCTCCCGCAGGCCGGCCTGCCCCGAGTCGAGTCGGTCGATGATCGCCTCCAGGCGCTCGACCGCGACCTCGTAGCTCTCCGGTTTCTCGCTCATCTCTCCGCCTCGATCGCCGCCCGGACCTTGCCGTCGGCGAAGCGCAGTCTTACGTCTCCCGCGGCGGTCGCCGCGGCGGCCGTGGTCACCGACTCGCCATCGGCGGTCTCGGCCAGCGCGTAGCCGCGCTCCAGCGTCCGCTCCGGGTCGTGAGCGCGCAGTGCCACCGCGGCATTGCGGAGGGCGTCGCGACGGCGGCGCAGCCCCGCCTCGGCGGCCCGGTCGAGCGCCGCCTTTCGCCGAGCCGCCTCCTCGGCCCCCGCCGCGGTCCGCTCGATGCCGCGCCGCCGCGCCCGCTCCAGGACCAACCCGGCGATCCGGCCCTGGCTCCGCGCTCGCTCGGCTAGCCCGCGTTCGGAGGCGGCGCGGATCTCGCGGATCTTCTGGTTCAGCCCGCTGCGCTCGCGCTGCAGCGCCCGCGCCGGACCGCGTGCCAGGGCAGCGAGGTGCCGGGCCCGGGACCCGACCGCCCGCTCGCCGGCCCGCCGCAGCGAGCCGGCGCCGCGCTCTAGCTCGCGCCGGGCGGCGAAGCAGTCGAGCGGCACCGCCGCCTCGGCGGCGTGGGTCGGGGTCGAGCAGCAGACCGCGGCGACGTCGTCGATCAGGGTCGAGTCGCGCTCGTGGCCGATCGCGCTCACCACCGGCACCCGCAGCATCGCCACCGTCCGACAGAGCGTCTCGTCGCAGAAAGCCCAGAGGTCGGCGAGGCTGCCGCCGCCGCGGCTGACGACGATAGCCTCGACCTCGGGCCGCGCCGCCAGCCCCTGGATCGCCGCCGCGATCGCCGGCGCCGCGTGGCGGTCCTGAACCGGCGCAAAGGCCCAGACCACGGTCCCGGCCCACCCGCGTCGCTCCAGCCCCGCCATCAGGTCGCGCCGCGCCGCGCCCGCCTCGGCGGTGACGACTCCGATCGTCCGCGGCAGCAACGGCCGCGGCAGCTGCTTCTGCAGCTCGAAGAGCCCCTCGGCCCGCAGCTGCTTGCGCAGCGCCTCCAGGCGCGCCAGCAGGTCCCCTTCGCCGGCCAGCCGCACGTGCGTGGCCCGGAAGCTGAAGCTCGGCGAGGCCTGGCCGCCACCCGGGTAGTAGTCGATGCCGCCGCCGATCACGACCTCGGCGCCGTCGCGCAGCGACCCCTCCGGCAGCCCCGCCTTCTCGAGGTCGTTGAGCCAGATCGCGCAGGGCACCGCGCCGTCGGCGTCGCGCAGCTCAAAGTAGGCCTGGACGCGGCTGCGACTGACCCCGGTCACCTCGCCGATCAGCTGCACCCGCGGCCGTTCCCGCATCCAGCCCTGCAGCCCCTTGGCGTACCGACCAACGGGATATGGCCCGGGGAGGTTCATCCGGTCAGCCTAAGAAACAGACCGGCCGGCGGAGCTCGGAGCGGGCTCAGGCGGTTTCTTTCCAGCGCCTGGCCCAGGTCTTCAACTCCCCGATCGCCGGCCCCAGCTCCTCGCCGACCTCGGTCAGCGAGTAGGTGACGCGGACCGGCGTCCCCGCTTCGACTTCCCGCTGGACCAGGCCCTCTTCCTCGAGCTCGCGCAGGCGCTGGGAGAGCAGCCGGTCGGAGAGTCCCGGGATCGCCTTGACGAGCTCGCCGAACCGCATCGGCCGCTCGGTGAGGGCGCAGACGATGGCGCCCGTCCAGCGCTTCCCGATCAGCTCGATCGCGGCGTGGAAATGAGGACAGACCGCCCCGGCGGCGGCCGGAGCCTGGTTCGGCGTGGCTGGTTCCACGGGAGCCCAGCTTACTGAACGTAAGTCGCCGGCCCGGCGGCTCAGGCCGTGCAGGGGCCGGTGTCGACGGCGCCACCGCCGGCCTCGGCGACGGCTTCGGCCACCTGCTCGGCCGGGATCGCGAAGCCGCCCGCTCGCCCCCCGGTGGTGGCGGCGAAGACGACGCCGATCACCCGGCCGTGGGCGTTGACCAGCGGCCCGCCCGAGTTGCCGCTGCGGACCAGACCGGCGAGCGAGGTGATCGTCCGGGTGATCGGGCCGTTGCCGTAGGAGTCCTCGCTGATCGTCGAGCGGGTCTCGCCGACCCGGGCCGGGGTCAGCATGTAGGGCCCGTTCTCGGGATAGCCGAGCACGGCGGCGTTCTGGCCGGACTCCGAACCGGCGGCGAGGGTCAGCACCGGCAGTTCGGTCCCGACCCGCAGCAGCGTCAGGTCCCTGGCGGGGCTGTAGTAGACCGGGGTCGCCTCCAGCTCGACCCCTTCCGGGGTGGTGACGGTGGTGTCGTCGGACCCGGCGACGACGTGGGCGTTGGTGACGACCAGCCCCGGCGCGACCATCCAGCCCGAACCCTCGACCCCCAGCCCGCAGGCGGTCCCCAGCACCCGGACGACCGACTCGCCGGCGCGCTGGACGTCAGGGTCGTCGGCGATCGCCCGGTCGGGCGCCCCGGTCGGGGTCGCCGGCCCGGTCACCGAGGGCGCCGGGTCGACCCGGTCCAGCGCGTTGAGAACCGGGCCGGAGGGCGGCAGCACTTCGTTGAGCCCGCGCAGGATCACCGACTCCTGCACGTCGGCCCGCAGCTGCGCGGTCGAGGGCGCGTGCAGGGCTACCGAACCGAAGATCCAGGCGATTCCCAGGGCCACGGCGCCGATCAGGGTCGCCCCGCCGGCGCCGTCGAGCAGGTGCACGAGCCGGCGCCGGATCAGCCGCGCCCGCAGGCCAAGGGCGAAGCTCTCGACCGCGACCGCGACCAGGGCCCCGGCCAGCAGCGCCCCCAGGGCGGCGCAGAGCGGCGCGTAGGGCGACTCCGACCCCTGGTTGAGCAGCAACGGCGCCAGCCGCCCCCCGGTGACGGCCCCGATCCCGAACCCGACCAGGGTCATGGCGCCGACGATCAGCCCCTGTCGGTAGCCCCACAGGCCGAGGGCGAGGGTGAAGGCGACGATCGCCCAATCGAGTGCGCTCATCCGTGAATGGAAGCATGCCGGTGATCGCTTCATTACCTTTCTGCCGGTGAGCACGCTGGCACCCGCGGTTGAGCGTCGACGTAGGCTCGTCACCCGTACGCTCCCGCTGGCGGTGATCGGGGTGGTCGCCTTCGTCGTCGGCGCCGCCATGGGCGCCCCCGGGTCGCCCGCCAAGGACGCGGCCAACCGCTTCGCCGAGGCCTGGGCGGCCGGCAGCTTCGCGGCGATGTACCGGGAGCTGAACGCCGCCTCGCGGGGCTCGGTCGACCTCAACGACTTCGTCCTCGCCTACCGGGAAGCGAGCCGCACGGCGACCCTCCGCTCGCTCGAGGCCGGCACCGCCGCGGACCCGCTCGACAGCGACGGCACCGTGGTGCCGGTCCCGATCACGACCTCGACGGTCGCCTTCGGCCGCGGCGAAGACGAGATCGAACTCCCCTACGGCGACGGCGGCATCGACTGGGACCCGAGCCTCGTCTACCCGGGCCTGCGCCGCGGCGAGCACCTCGAGAGCCAGATCGAACTGGCGCCGCGGGCGCCGATCCTCGGCGCCGACGGCACCGTCCTCGCCGAAGGGCCGGCAACCGAACGCGAGCACCCGCTCGGAAGCGCCGCGATCGACGTCACCGGCGAAGTCGGCGAAGCCGGGGAAGAGACGCTCGACAAGCTCGCCCGCCATGGCTTCCCACCAGAGACCCCGGTCGGGGTTAGCGGGCTCGAGCAGGCCTTCAACGACCGCCTCGCCGGCAAGCCCGGCGGGACCCTGCTGGCGGCCTCGAAGTCGGGCGCCTCGCTGCGCGTCCTCGCCCAGGGCAAGCCGCGCAAGGGGGCGCCGGTGAAGACGACGATCGACCCCGAGCTGCAGGAAGCGACGGTCGCCGCCCTGGCCGGCCAGTTCGGCGGCGTCGCCGTGCTCGACGCCCGCAACGGCGACGTCCGCGCCCTCGCCGGCCAGGCCTTCTCCGCCCCGCAGCCGCCCGGCTCGACCTTCAAGATCGTCACCACCACCGCGGCCCTGGAAAAAGGCCTGGTCGAGCTCACCGACGAATTCGAGATCACCAATGGAGTCAACGTCGGCGGCCGCTTCATCAGCAACGCCAACGGCGAGTACTGCGGCGGCACCTTCCGGGAAGCCTTCGCCGAGTCCTGCAACGCCGACTTCGCCCCGTTCGGACCGGAAATCGGCAACGACGACCTCGTCTCCACCGCCGAAAGCTTCGGCTTCAACTCGCCGCCGACGCTCTACGCCTCGCCGTACGTCCGCGAAGTGGAACCGGCCGAATCGACGATCCCGACCGAGATCGGCGAAGACCTCGACCTCGGCGTCTCCGCGATCGGCCAGGGCGAAGTGCTGGCGACGCCGCTGCAGATGGCGAGCGTCGCCCAGACCGTCGCCAACGGCGGCGTCCGCGAGCCGACCTCGATCGTCGCCAACCGCAAGCTCCGCCCCGAGGCGGAGCCGGTGCGGGTGATGTCGAAGAAGACCGCCGAGGAGCTGACCGAACTGATGGTCGGCGTCGTCGCCGGCGGCACCGGCACCGCCGGGGCGATCGCCGAGGCCCAGGTGGCCGGCAAGACCGGCACCGCCGAGCTGGGCCCGGTCGACGGCCAGGAGCACCTCGACGAACCGGAGCAGAAGAAGGACGCGTGGTTCGTCGCCTTCGCCCCCGCCGAGAAGCCGCGGCTGGCGGTCGGGGTGATGCTGATCGAAGCGGAAGCGGCCGGCGGCGAAGTTGCCGCCCCGATCGCCTCGCAGATTCTCTCCGCCGGCCTCTAGGCCCGACTAGAGATCGAGGGTGATCTCGCCCTTTTCGCCGTCGGGGCTCTCGATGTGCAGCGTCAGCGGCCGGTTCTCGGAAGCCTCGGCGGGCAGCAGGAAGATCGCCACCGAGCCCTCGATCGGGCCCTGCTGGGGGGTCGAGTCGAGGACCGGGACCTGTTCCTGGTCTTCGACTTCGCCGCCCAGCGGCAGCGCGTAGAGGCTTTCGCTCGGCAGCACGTCGTAGTGCTGGTGATCGGCGTCGGTGATCCGCAGCGTCTCCGGCAGCGGGTGCGCCTCGTCGGTGCTGTTCTGGACTTCGAAGAAGACGCCGAAGTAGCTGGAGCCCTCGGGCGCCGGCTTCTGGCCGACCAGGTAGGCCGCGTCCTCGTTGTCGTTGGGGTTGAGGAAGCGCGAGAAGATCACGTTGTAGTGGAGGTTGCCGAGCTCGACCGGCTCACCCTCGGCGACCTCCTTCTCGTCGCTCGTGTAGCCGCAGGCGGAGACGCCGACCGCGAGAGCGATCAGGGCCAGGGCGGCGAGCAGCGAGAGGGGCAGGCGGCGGTTCAGGAACATCGGCGGCGGGAAGTCTATTGAGAAGGGATCAGGGAACGCCGGTCGCGTAGCGATTGCCCCCGGCGACGGCGATCCGCGCCGCCCGCGGGGACTCCGACTCGAGCTGGTCGCGGAGCCGCCGCAGCGCCTCGCGCCAGCGCCGTTGCTGCCAGAAGGATGCGCCGGAGGCCAACTCCAGAGCGCGATCGACGATGCCGGGCTCGGTCCAGTGCGCGAACCGGACCGTGGTCAGCGAGCCCGGTCCCTCGGTCAGCTCCCAGACCGTGCGGGTGCGGATCCGGTTGAGGCGACCGCCCTGGCCGTGCTCGACGATCTGGAACGGCGGGGTCAGCTCGGCGATCGTCGTGTCCATCCAGACCTTGCGAAACGGCTGTTCGACCCGGAAGCGGGCGCCGGCCCCGACCCCGCTCGGATCGAGCCGGGTGAGGTGGAAGTCGGCGAGGAAGTGGTCGGTGAAGGACGGCCGGGCGGAGAGGTCTCCGATCAGCGCGAAGGCCCGCTCGCGCGGCACGTCGATCTCAATCTCGGCGCTGATCGGTCCCATCGCCGGCGCGATTCTAGACAGGCTCGCCGCGGCAGGACCGCGCTACTTAATTTGAGTGACCGCGCGGCCCACGGGCGTTAGTATCGAATGCGACTCAGGAAGGAGAGCCAGTCATCTTCGACGCGGTTAGCAGCAGCCCCCTGGACGACCGTTACGAGACCGGCAGTTTCGCCGGCGCGGGAACCTTTTTCTGCTTGATATGCGGCTCCCAGCTGTCCGTGGAGGAGAGCGAGGCGCTGCCCGAGTGCCCCCACTGCGGGTCGGCGCGCTTCCGCCGCGACTCGATCTTCGAAGAACGCCAGGACCACGGCTCCACCACCGCCGAATTCGCCGCCACTCATGCCACCGGCCCCCCGGAGTGGCTGGGCGAGGTTCGCGAGCAGCTCCCCCGCACCGGTCATTTCCTGGCCCTCTGCGAGGACGGCGGCGAGGTCGAGGTTTTCGCGATCGAGCGGGGATGGACCCGGATCGGCCGCAGCGTCGCCGCCGACGTCCGCCTCGACGACCCCTCCGTCTCCCGGCGTCATGCCCTCGTCGTCGCCGAGCCGGGCCAGGGACTGCGTGTCCTCGACGACCGCAGCCTCAACGGCGTCTTCGTCAACGGCGAGCCCGTCGAGTGGGGCCCGCTGGAGGACGGCGACGAGCTCACTGTCGGCCGCTACAGCCTCTTCCTCCTCGTCGCCTGAAGCCGGTTCCGGCCACTCCCGTCCGTAGGATGCGGGGCCGATGAGCGCCGTCCCCAACCCGGTCGACCCACCGCTGCCACCGGGCGGCGGCCCGCGCGAGGTCCCGGAGATTTCCGCCGCCGCCGACCGCGCCCGCGCCCAGCTGCACGAGGAGATCGAGCGCGTCCGCCGCGGCGTCGAGGAGATGCTCGCCGAGCAGGGCGAGCCGATCAACGCCGACCTCCGCCGCGAGCTCGACACGATCCACGAGGACGTCCGCCGTTACGTCAAAACCCGCGTCCGCAAATCCGAGCGCAAGACCACCCGCGCGATTCGCAAAGTCGACGAGCGCACCGACCGCCTAGAGGAGCGCCTCGACCGCCTCGAGGCGGAGCGGCAGGCGACCGAGTACCGGATCCACACGAACACCGAGTACTTGCTCGACGGGCTGCTTGGAGAGGTGCGGGCGATCGCCGACAAACTGGAAGGGCGCGGGAGTTCCTGACACGGGCGTGGGGGCGGGGCCCGGTGCCCCTCCCGCTTGCTGGGTTTTTCGGCTGGAAGCATCGGGGCCGTCCGAGATTCGCGCTTGAGCGAAAAACAGGACGCCGCTGCGCGGGAGGGGCACCGGGCCCCGCTCTCCAGGCTCCTGCGCCGGCACTCCCGAGACGTTCGAGTCGTGGAGCCAGCAACAGGCCCCGAGCCGTCTCTCTCACTCAAGAGTGAGACTCCAGCTCAAGCCGTCCCGCCAGGAAGGCCCTGAGCCCTAGCCCCACTGCCAGACCGCCGGGCGATCTCGGCGGAGTCTTTGGTCCCGAGAGGGAGGGGCGGGGTTGCCCCCCCCGGGGGGCGATGGGGGGGGGGGGGAAAAGGGAGGGG
>CBIHMQ010000086.1:0-8317 GCA_966211075.1 uncultured bacterium | reverse complement strand
ATATTGGCCCCTCAGCTCAGACACGCCTGGGGCGGGCGCTGAATACGCTGCGGTGAGCAAACGAACTTCGGAGGACCACGTGACTGAGCAGCTCTGGGGTGGCGAGACCACCAAAGCCGTCGACAACTTCCCGGTCTCGGGCGAGCGGGTGCCGGTCCCGGTCGTGCGCTGGCTGGGCCGCATCAAGGCCGCTGCCGCCGAGGTCAACGGCGAGCTCGGCCTGCTCGACGGCGGCCTCGCCGAGAGCATCTCGGCGGCGGGCGGCGAAGTCGCCGCCGGCGAGCACGACGACCAGTTCCCGGTCGACGTCTTCCAGACCGGCTCCGGAACCTCCTCGAACATGAACGCCAACGAGGTGATCGCCAACCTCGCCGGCGACGAGGCCCATCCCAACGACCACGTCAACATGGGCCAGTCCTCCAACGACGTCTTTCCCTCCGCCGTCCACCTGGCGGCGCTCGGCGAGGTCACCCACGACCTGCTGCCGGCGATGGGCGAGCTGGAGTCGGCGCTGGACGCCAAGGCCGAGCGGTTCGCCGACGTCGTCAAGGCAGGCCGCACCCATCTGATGGACGCGGTCCCGGTCACCCTCGGGCAGGAGTTCGGCGGCTACGCGGCCCAGGTCCGGCTCGGCATCCAGCGGGTCGAGGCGACCCTGCGCCGGGTCGGCCAGATCCCGCTCGGCGGCACCGCCACCGGCACCGGCCTCAACACCCATCCCGAGTTCGCCGCCAAGGTGCTCGCCAAGCTCGGCAGCGAGACCGGCCTCGCGATCTCCGAGCCGCTCGACCGCTTCGAGGCGCAGGGCAACCGCGACGCCCTGGTCGAGCTATCGGGCGCGCTCAAGGTCTACGCCGTCTCGCTCAACAAGATCGCCAACGACCTCGCCCTGATGGGCTCGGGCCCGCGCGCCGGCCTCGCCGAGCTGCGCCTGCCGGAGCTGCAGAAGGGCTCCTCGATCATGCCGGGCAAGGTCAACCCGGTGATCCCGGAGGTGGTGATCCAGGTCGCCGCCCAGGTGATCGGCAACGACGCCGCGATCACCGTCGCCGGCAGCCAGGGCCAGTTCGAGCTCAACGTGCGGGTGCCGCTGATGGCCCGCAACCTGCTCGACTCGATCAAGCTGCTCGCCTCCGCCTCGCGCTTGCTCGAGGAGAAATGCGTCGCCGGCCTCGAGGCCAACGAGGAGATGACGACCCGCCACGCGGAGTCGACCCTGGCCACCGCCACGGCCCTCAACCCCCACATCGGCTACGACCGCGCCGCGGACATCGTCAAGGCCGCCGCGGAGTCCGGGCGTTCGCTGCGCGAGGTCGCGCTCGAGCAGGGCGTCGAGCCCGCGGTGCTCGAGGAGGCGCTGGACCACCGGCGCATGGCCCGCCCCCACGAGTAGGGGCGGGCGGCCCCGCCTCAGCGCGGGTCGTCGATCAGCAGCTCGACGTTGCGGTCTTTCGGCTGGCCTTCGCCAAGGGGGGCGCCGGACTGGAAGTCGTTGAAGGACATCGTCCGCGCCGCCGAGGCGAGGTCGTTGAAGTCCATGCTCGAGGCCGGGGTGCCGGGCGCGGGTGCCGCGACCTGGCCGACGTGGTCGAGGATCGTCCCGAAGATCGAGAGCGTCCCGTCGTGGTTGTCGAAGACCTCGAGCAGGCGGCTCTGCTGCGGCCAGTCGGCCTCGGCGGCGACGCGGATGCTCCAGAAGCCGCCCGGCCCGCCCGGGTTCGGGAAGGCGTCGACGACGTTGTCGTGGGAGTGGCCGGCCACCCAAGCGATCGCGTTGGGGAATTCGTGCAGGAGGTTGACGGCGTCGGCCTCGAGGTGGATCGGCTGTGAGCTGCGCGGGTCGAGGTCGCAGCCGGGGTTGAGGTCGTGGCCGTGGGCGTCGTTGAGGAGGCACGGGGGCGCGAGCTCGTCGGGGGCGTCGGCGACGAGGCTCTCCGGCGCGTGGTGGCTGAACAGCACGACCAGCTCGTCGGCCGCGGTCGCCGCTTCCAGCTGCGCCCGCAGCCATTTGAACTGCGGGTCGTCGATGTTGCCGTCGGAGGTGGAGGCGCCGGTCGGAGTGAGGATCGTGCCGGCCTCGGCGACCGTGTCGAGGGCGACGAAGCGGACGCCCGGAGTCGGGCTCCACGAGTAGTAGCCGGCGGCGCCTTTCGAGGCCGTTTCCTGGGCCGGGTCGATCAGGTCGAAGCCGTGGCCGTCAGCCTGCGAGCCGCCACGGAAGACGTTCTTGTACTGCGGCTTGGAGACGAAGCGGCGCTGCGGGTCGCCGGGGACGATCATCGTGTTCTGGGGGCTGGTCAGCAGCGAGGCCAGCAGGTTGGCCGGGTTGAGCAGCGAGCCGAGCAGGCCGGCGAGGCTTTCCGGGTTGGAGACCGGGCCGATCGGCTTCAGGCAGCCGGTGGCGACGGTCTCGAAGGCGGCGTTGGCCGCCGCGTTCCCCTGCACCAGCGCGTCGTGGTTGCCGAAGGCGACGTAGGACGGGACGTCCACCCCTTCGGCCGTGAACGCCTGCTGGGCGCGGTCCATCAGGCCCGGGTATTTTGGCCAGGCGGCGTGCGTCCCTTTCGGTTCGTTGGGGTCGTAGAACTCGGGGAAGGGACCCTCGACGTAGTCCTGGTAGTCCTGGACGCCGGTGTATCGGGCGGCCTCGGCGGCGCCCGGCACCAGCAGGTTCGGGCAGAGCAGGTTCGAATAGGTCGCTTTGTTGACGCCGCTGTTGGGGTTGAGGTTGCCGCCCTCGAGCAGGGTCCGCACCCAGAGCGTCTCGTTGAGCTGCTGGCTGTCGGCCGAGTCGCCGGTGTCGATGGTCAGGTCCATGGCGCGGTGGGCGCCGCTGCCGTCGGCGACCGGGCTGGCGGCGCTGAACTGGTTGAGCTGGCGGATCATCGCCTCGCTGGTTTGCGCCTCGAGCGCCTCCCAGGGCCGCCAGGCGGCCCCGAAGGGGAGGCCGAGCGGGGTCGAGAGCGGGTCGATCACCTCGAGCCGGGCCGGCGACTCCTCGTCGGCGAGCTGGAAGTCGGAGAGCTGGCCGAAGTAGACGAGCGAGGTGCGTTCCTGGTCGCGGCTGGGGCCGGCGATGGCGAGGTCCTGGCGGACCGTGTACGGCTCGCCGGCGCCGAGCTGCAGGAAGCGGAAGCTGCCGGGGGCGGCGGGGACGATCCGCTGCGAGAGGCTGGTCTGGCCGACCGTGTCGGACGGGGCAGCGCCGGCAAGGGCCGGGGTGGCTGCCGTCACCGCCAGGACGAGGAACGACACCAATGCGCCACGAAACTTCATCTCCACCCCTCCGCTCAGAGAACCCGAATTGCTTAACTGCTTTTGCCACCCTACTCACTACTGGGGTGGAAAGCCAGCGGTCCGGGTCAGGCCTGCTCGACCGCGATCCCCAGCTCGGCGGCGAGTTGGGGCGAGAGGTCCATCAGCTGCAGGGAGTCGACGATGGCGCCGCGCAGGCCGAGCAGCGAGCCGCCCAGGCCGGCGATGTCGGAGCCGCGGAAGTCGACCCGGGAGAGGGTCGCCTTGGTGAAGTCGGCCTCGCCGAGCCGGCAGCCCTCGAAGCGGACCGAGTCGAGCTTGGCGCCCTGGAAGTCGGCGCGGTTGAGGACGCAGTCCTCGAAGCTGACGTACTCGACAGTGGCGAAACGGAAGTTGGCGTAGTCGAGCTTGCAGCCGGCGAAACGGACCTCGCGCAGCTTCGCCTCGCCGAGATCGAGCCCGGTCAGCCGCGCCTCGCGCAGCTCGACCCGGACCAGGCCGCCCCCACGCCAGTCGCCGCTCGTGGCACTGACCCGCTCGCCGCGCACGTCGACGAGGCGGAGGCCGCGCAGGTCGGCGCCGTCGAGGACGGTCCCGGCGAGGGCGATCCCCTCCAGCTCGCGGTCGGCGGCGAGCTCCTCCGCGTCGATCTCGACGGGGTCGTCCCCGGCGAGATCCGGCGCCTCGGTGGCGCCGATGGGCGGCGGAGAAGTCACGACGGCAACCTACTCAGCCCTCAGGCAAGGCTGACGTCAGTGAACCAGACGCCGTCGCGGAGGCTGCGCTCGCCCGCTTCGACCGCCAGCGGGCGCTCGAAGAGCGGGCCGTCGACGACGAGCGAGTGATACTCGCCGTTCTCGCCGGCGGCGTCGGCGCCGGCGGCCTCGATCGCGGCGACCACCTCGGCGTCGATCATCACTCCCAGCAGCTCCTTTGGCAGGACGCCGTCGCGGACGGCGACGATCACGGCCCGGAAGCCGGTGTCGAGCAGCTCGTCCATGACGGCGCGGCGATCCCGCTGCCAGATCGGCAGCCGCGCTTCCGCCCCGACCAGGCCGCAGACCCGCTCGACCCAGTCGCGGTGGTCCTGCATGTCGATGTCGCCGAAGACGCCGACGATCGGCCCGCCCGCGGCAATGCTCGCCTCGAGGACCCGGATCAGCTCCGCTTCGTAGCCGCTCCAGCTGGCGGCCCCGAACTCGATCGGCAGCCCGACCGCCTCCGCCTGCGCCGCCAGCACCTCGCGGCTCAACCCGTGCGAGCGCGAGCGCTCGCCGCCCTCGACCATCATCGAGACCAGCAGCCGCGGCTCGGCCCCAGCCCGCGCCGCTTCGTGCAGCGCCAGCGCCGAGTCCTTCCCCCCGCTCCAGGAGCAGAAGACCGGGGTTCCGCCGAAGTCGCCCGCGCCGTGCACGGGCGCCAGGCTACCCCTGCAGCGTTACGAACCTCTCCTCGGTCAGCTCGATCACCCCGTAGGCGGGACCCTCGCGGGTGTTGCCGGAGTCCTTGACGCCACCGTAGGGCTGCTGGTCGGCCCGGAAGGTCGGCACCTCGTTGATCAGGACGCCGCCGAACTCGAGGACGCGGGCGGCCGCCAGGGCGCGGCCGACGTCGCGGGTGAAGACGCCGGCCTGGAGGCCGAACTTGGAGTCGTTGGCGAGAGCCAGCGCCTCGTCGAACTCGGTGAAGGTGTCGATCGTCGCCACCGGGCCGAAGATCTCCTCGCACCAGACCTCGGCCTCTTTGGGCGGCGCTTTGAGGAGGGTCGGGGCGAGGCAGCGGCCGTCGTCGACCAGCTCGCCGCCGGTCAGCAGCACGGCGCCGGCGCCGACCGCCTCGTCGATCCACTCCTTGACGCGGTCGCGGTCGCCGGGGGTGATCAGCGGCCCGACGTCGGTCGCCTCGTCGAGCGGGTCGCCGACCGTGAGCGCCTCGGCGTTGGCGACCAGCCGCTCCGTGAAAGCGTCGGCTACGTCCTCGTGGAGGAGGATGCGCTGGATCGAGATGCAGCTCTGTCCGGCGTGCGAGAAGGCGTGGAGCTTCGCTTTATCCGCCGCGGCTTCCCAGTCGCCGTCGGCGTGGACGATAAGCGGCGCGTTGGAGCCGAGCTCGAGGTTGACCTTCTTGTGGGGGACTTTGGAGCGGATGTCCCAGCCGACCCCTGCTGAACCGGTGAAGGTGAGGGCGCGGGTCAGCTCGTGCTCGACGATCGCGTTGCCGACCTTGGAGCCGGGCCCGGGGATGACGCTGAGCCAGCCCTCGGGCAGCCCGGCCTCCTGGAGGATCTCGGCAAGTTTCAGCGCCGAGATCGGGGTCTGGCCGGCCGGCTTGAGGACGATCGCGTTGCCGGCCGCGATCGCCGGCCCGAGCTTGTGGGCGACGAGGTTGAGCGGGAAGTTGAAGGGACTGATCGCGCCGACCACCCCGTAGGGGACGCGCAGCATCACGCCGAGCTTGCCGACCCCGGCCGGCGAGGCGTCCATGGGCACGGTGCCGCCGGTCAGCTTGCGCGCCTCGACCGCGGAGAACTCCAGCGTGGAGACGCAGCGCTGCGCCTCGACGGTCGCGGTCTTGATCGGCTTCCCGGCCTCGGCGGCGATCGTCAGGGCGAGGTCCTCGACCCGCTCGCCGACCAGCTCGGCGGCGCGCTCGAGGACGGCTGCCCGCGCGTGCTGGGGGAAGTCGGCGGACTCGAAGGCCTCCTGCGCGGCCCGCACCGCCCGGTCGACCAGCGCCTCGTCGCCCTGCGCGACCCGCCCCACCGGGCTCCCGTCGTAGGGGCTCTTCACCTCCCCCCACTCGCCGGTCTCGATCCACTCGCCGGCGGCGAGCAGCTTGTGGTCGGTTGCTTGGACGGTTTGGGTGGCCATCTCGCTCTCCTTCTCGCTTCAGCCCAGCCTAGCGCCCGCTCCAAATCGCTCCGGGCGGCCTGTCGAGGTCAGCCGATCTCGCGCAACTGCGGTAGCAAGAGGCTCGCTCGCTCTGAGCCGAGACAGGGCATCAGCAGGTACTCGACCAGGACCGTGGTGGCCTCGGCCTCGGCCTCGGGGAGCCGTTTGGCGCGTTCCCCCTCGACATAGCGGGCGTCCAGAGAAACGACGCCGCCCAACAGGAAGACCTCGAGGTCGTCGACAGCTCGCGTGCAGCGGCACCCGCCTGGGCGACCTTAACCGTGAAGATACGGGCTACCTCGGGATTGTCCGCAAGCAGCCCCAACCCCTCAGCGGCGCCGGCGTGGACACCCTCCCAGTCCGCGGCGCCTGCCACCGCCGCCTCGACTCGCTCGCAAACCCATCGACTGACGGCGTCGGAGGTGGCCAAAAGCAAGCCTCCTTGTCGGCGAACTCCCGGTAGAAAGCGGCCCGGGGAGACCCGCGCCTCGGCTGTGATGTGGCCGATCGTCGTTCCCGGGTAGCTGTGTTCGTGCAAACCATGCAGCATGCCGGCGACGATTCGCAGCCTCTGGCTGCGGAGGACGAAGGAGCGCGGCAGGCAGTGGCGGCCGGGTGGCAGCCGCGCCAGCGCCAGCTCCTCCGTCGGGAGACTGCCGAAGGGGTCTGGCTCGAAGCGCTCAGGCCCGCCAATCACGTGCAGGGTGCCCCGTTGCCGGGGGCGAGGAGGCGAGCACATAGTCAAGCAGGAGGACATGGGCTTCGGGGAGGCGTTCAGCCTCCCCGGCTAGCACCCGTCCGGCAAGCAGCGAAGTGAGGCCGCCGGCGAGCAGCCAGGCAGCCTCCTCGGGAACGTCCGCTGCCTGAGCCGGCGGCCGCAACGCCACCGCCAAGCGCTGCAGCGAGCGCTCGTGCTCTAGCCGAACCGGACGCGAGGCGGCCAGCGCCTCAACCAACAGCAGATGGGCCAGGGCCGGACTGGCGGCGAGGAACTCAAGGCCGGCGGCGAGGCCGGCAGACACCTGCTCAGGCCAGTCCGCCTTCGCCGGGATGGCCTCCTCGATAGCCGCCGCGAGCCGCTCCACGCCCTCGGAGTAGGCGACTGCGAAGCACTGATCCTTGCTCTCGAAGAGTTCGTAAAAAGTCGGCCGGGGGACGCCGGCCAGTCCGACGATGTCGGTGATCCGGGTGTCGTCGTAGCCATGGTCGGCGAGGGCCGCGGTGAGCCCGTCGAGGATCTTCCGCGTCCGGACCCCCGCCACCTCCTCCCGCGCGGATTCCGAGCGCGAGGGACTTTGCTCGATCCGCGGTGCCAACGGGTTCGGCTGCACGATGTCCTTTTCAGCCATACCGTCTCCGTTCCTATAAGGCGACGGCCGGCATATAAACATCTCAGTTCGAGTTTGTCAAGGTACTCACGTGGTACGAAAGCGCCCGAGATCTAGGCACAAGCTCCGGTTTGCTGAGGTCCGACTCCCAAATCGTTGTAGCGACTACCGCCTACCGCCTGGGACGCTCGCATGGTCAGCGCACAAGCGCTGGATACACGTTCCACACAACGCAGGGAGACAGATATGAGGCTAGTAAGGACCCTGGCTCTGGTCGGGGTAATCATCGCCGCCATGGCGGCAACTCCGGGGCTCGCCTCCGCGGACCTGTTCCTTCAGGAAGGACCAGGCGGCAACGCTCAGGTGGCGGCCCCCAAATATCCGGAGGATATGTACAGCAACCGCTTCAATCAGGGAAAAATCGTCGGCAAGCTCGATTTCCTGAGCACCGGCAGCGGCAGCGGTAAGTTCAGCTGCTTGTACGCCGAACTCTCAAGTGGACCGCTCACCGAACCCAGCTCCGAAATCTCGCTCTCGCAGGACTCGGAGGAATACTTTTTCGAATGCAGTTTCGTCGGGATCGCGCCGGGCACGATCTCGATGGATGGGTGCAGATACGGTCTCTCGGACTTTGGTCCCCTCGTCGACCACCAGGCCTTCGCCGCAGCTGAGATCGCTTGCGAACCGGGGAAGGCAATCATCCTGAAAGCCGTGGGGCTGGGTTGCACGATCACCATTCCCGCCCAGCAGTTGAGCTCCAGCTCGGGAATGCAGAGCCTCCAGAGCCAGACCGGCGAGAAATCACTTCTGACGGTCGTTGTCGGCTCAGGCTTGAAATACACC
>CBIHMQ010000085.1:0-8479 GCA_966211075.1 uncultured bacterium | reverse complement strand
CCATCAGCACGTAGTCGGCGACGTACATCGGGATCTGCTCGCCGTTGACCGGGTTGATGACGCTGCGGCCGAGCGGCACGCCGGTCTTCTCGCGATCCTCCGCCCCACGCTCCTCTGCCGACTCCCGGCCGACCCGGTCGACGTACTCGCGCACCGCTGCCTGGGCGGGGGTGCCGGCGACCAGCCGCTCCAGCTCGGGGTGCTCGGGCGCCAGGACGAAGAAGGTGGCGCCGAAGAGGGTGTCGGGGCGGGTCGTGAAGACCGGGAAGTCGAGGTCGGCTTCCTCGCAGCGGAAGACGACCTCGGCGCCCTCGGAGCGGCCGATCCAGTTGCGCTGCATGGTGATCACGTGCTCGGGCCAGGACTCGAGCAGCTCGAAGTCGGCGAGCAGCCGGTCGGCGTACTCGGTGATCCGGAAGAACCACTGCTCGAGGTTGCGCTGCACGACCGGAGTGCCGCAGCGCTCGCAGCGGCCGTCGACGACCTGCTCGTTGGCGAGCACGGTGGCGTCCTTCGGGCACCACTGGACCGGCGCCTCGGTCCGGTAGGCGAGCCCCTTCTCGAACAGCCGCAGGAAGATCCACTGGGTCCAGCAGTAGTACTCGGGAGTGTGGGTGGCGAGTTCGCGGGCCCAGTCGATCGAGATCCCCCACTCGCGGAACTGGCGCCGGAAGGACTCGATCGAGCGCTCGGTCGCGACCGCCGGCGCCTCGCCGGTTTTGATCGCGTTGTTCTCGGCCGGCAGCCCAAACGAGTCATAGCCCATCGGGTGGATCACCTGGAAGCCGTGGCGGCGCCGGAAGTGGGCGATCGCGTCGCCGACCGCGTAGCACTTGAGATGGCCGACGTGGGGCTCCCCGGACGGGTAGGGAAGCATCTCCAGGACGTAGGCCTTCGGCTTCGAGTCGTCGAAGCCGGGCTGCCCCGGGTTGGCGACCTCCCAGGTCCGCTCCTCGGCCCAGACCTGCTGCCACTTGCGCTCGATCGCCTTCGGGTCGTAACCGCTCATCGCGGCGATCTTATGGGGCGCCAAAGAACAGCGGGGCGTGGTATTCGGGGGCGATCGCGTCGAGGATGTGGGGCCAGACGTAGACCTCGACCAGCGCCGCCGCGAAGACGACCGGGATCGCCAGGAGCACGGTGATCAGGGTCGCGGCCAGCAGCTGGTTCCACTCGCCGCGGCGGCTGGCGATCAGCCAGGCCGCGAGGGGCAGGAACAGCGCGGTCAGCTCCGGGATCGCGTGCGGCAGGACGCTGAGGATCAGCTCGAAACGGCTGACGTCGAGTTGGTAGGCGAGGGTCGAGCCCTGGAAGCCGAGGTAGAGGGCCTGGGTCCCGAGCGAGAAGAGCGTGACGGCACAGACGAAGAGGATCGCCAGCTCGCCGGCCTTGACGTGGACCCAGCGCGAGAGCCCGCTCCGCTGCGCCGCCGCGATCGGCATCGAGGCGCCGGCGATGAACCCGGCGACGCAGGCGGTCCCGTGCAGGGCCAGGACCAGCGAGTTGCGCCAGAGGATCGGCAGCAAGTTGTGGGGCTCGGACGGTTCGGTGAATCCCGGTAGGTGGATCGGCGTCAGGTCCGGCGTCAGCAGCCCGGAGACGAACCAGGTCGCGGCCAGCAGCGCCAGCGCGATCGCCAGGCTCAACGCCGCCCAGCTGCCCAGCACGCGCCAGCGCCGCTCGCTCCAAGCCGCCAGCGTCTCGCGCGTGTCCCGCATGCCATGGGAAAAGACATGCTGGTTGGCCGTGCTCATCGCCAATTCATCGGCAATGGCGGCCGGATCGTTGAGAGTGGAGCTGAGGGGGCTCGAACCCCTGACCTTCGCGCTGCCAGCGCGACGCTCTTCCAGCTGAGCTACAGCCCCTTGGTGGGCTCCCGAGTTTATCGCGACCGGCGCCGGTGACGCGAACGCTACGCGGCGCGCTGCTCGGGGCCCTGGTCCTCGTCGACGTCGAGGATCAGGTTGTCGGGCGCGGTGTGGCGGACCCGGAAGTCGAGGGCGGAGAGCTCCTCGAGCTCGCGCAGCAGCTCGGTCGGCTGGTCGAGCCGCATCGAGAGGGTGGCGCGGCCCTCGGAGAAGCGCTCGACCGAGATGTCGGCGGCGCCGAGCTGGCCGATCGCGTCCTCGAACCCGACCAGCTGCGAGAAGTCGCCGAGCGGGCCAATCTCCAGCTTCACCTCGCCCTCGAAGTAGCCGTTGGTCGGAGCGGCCGGCGCGTGACCGTTGGCCGCGGCATCGGCTTCGACGGCGAAATCTCTCGCGTCCGTCGCGTCCTCGCCGGCCTCCTGCCCAGCGCCCTCCTGGGCGTCGGTCAGAGCCTGAACCCGGCGGCTCACCTCGACCGCCTCGCGAAGCGCCTTCATCCGGATTCGGGTTGCCTGGCCGCGGGCCTGGGACTGGATCTCCTCGAGCCGGGCCGAGACCGCCTCCAGTGAAGCGATGTTGCGGTCGTGGCGCTCGTCGGCCTCACGCAGGCGCGCGGTCAGCGCGCGGATCTCGCGCTCGCGGTCGAGCACCATCCCCGACAGCGATGCTGCCTCTCCCTCGGCTTCGGCAGCCGAGGCGGCCGCCTCGGACTCGCCGCGCCGGGCCTCGACGGCTTCGCGCTGAAACGCCCAGGCGCGGGCCTCGCGCTCCGCTATCGAACGGTCGACCTCACGCCGGTTGTAACCGAGCAGAGCCCATTTGAAGCTTCCCATGGAGCGGCACCGTAGGGCCACCCTCGGACGGCATTTCGGCGCGGCCCCTCAGGCGCTCGCGACGGAGGGCGCTTCGGGGGCGTCGAGGTCGAGGTCGAGCCGCGGCGCGTCGCGCCAGAGGTCCTCGAGCTGGAAGCGCTCGCGCGCCTCCGGGGTGAAGACGTGGAGCACGCAGTCGAGGTAGTCGAGGACGACCCAGCCATCGGCTCCGGCGCCGTCGACGCCGCCCGGCAGCATGCCTGTGTCGCGCTTCACCCTGACCCGCACCTCGTCGACGATCGCCCGCGCCTGGCGCTCGTTGCGGGCGCCGCAGATGACCAGGAAGTCCGTATAGGAGACCAGCCCGCGCATGTCGAGGGCGACGATGCCCTCGGCCTTTTTGTCGTCGGCGAGCTCCGCCAGGCGGCGGGCGAGGCTCTCGGAGGAATGGGCGCTCACCTGTAAAGCCCCTTTTCCTCGATGAAACGCGCGACCGGCTCAGGGGTCAGGTAACGCAGCGGCCTGCCGCTGGCTGCGCGCTCGCGGACCGCGGAAGAGGAAACCCCGAACTGCGGCATCTCCAACATCGTCGCCCGTCCTTCGGCGCCGAGGCTGCGCATCGCCGCGGCGACGTCCGCCTCGGAGACGCCGGCACGGCTGGCGACGGCGATCCGAGCCAGCTCGACCACCCGTTCGGGGTTGCGCCAGCTCTCCAGGCCCACGGCGGCATCCGCGCCCATCACGAATACCAGCTCCGTGTCGCCCTTTTCCTCAGCAAGCATTTCCAAGGTCTCATACGTGTAGGACGGCCCCTCGCGCTCGACCTCCAGGCCGGAGACCGAGAAGCGCGAGTCGTCGGCGGCGGCGAGCCGGGTCATCGTCATCCGCAGCTCGCGGCCGGGGTCGTCGGCGATCCGCTTGTGCGGCGCCTCGCCGGTCGGGACGAGGACGACTTCGCGCAGGCCGAGCTGCCAGAGCGCCTCCTGGGCAAGCGCCAGGTGACCGAGGTGCGGCGGGTTGAACGCCGACCCCAGCACCCCGATGCCGCCCTCCCCCGCGCTACTCACGCACCTGGCCGTTGCCGCGCGCGACGTACTTGAAGGTCGTCAGCTCGCGCAGCCCGATCGGGCCCCGGGCGTGCAGCTTCTGGGTCGAGTTGCCGATCTCGGCGCCCATCCCGTACTCGAAACCGTCGGTGAACCGGGTCGAGGCGTTGACGTAGGCGGCGGCCGCGTCGACGTCGGCGACGAACTCCTCGGCCGCCTCCTCGGAGGCGGTGACGATCGCCTCGGAGTGGCCGGTGCCGTGGGAGTTGATGTGCTCGACCGCGTCGGCGACCGAATCGACGACGCCGACGGCCATCTTCAGTTTCAGGTACTCGCGGCTCCAGTCCTCCTCCTCGGCGGGCCCGACCTCGACCTCGCCGGCCCACGCGCGGACGCGCTCGTCGCCGACCAGCTCGACGCCGTTGTCGCGCAGGTCGCCGAGTACCGCCGGCAGGAACCGGGCGGCGATCGCGGCGTCGACCAGCAGCGTCTCGGCGGCGTTGCAGACGCCGGGCCGCTGGACCTTGGCGTTGACGGCGATCCGCCGCGCCATCTCCAGATCGGCTTCGGCGTGGACATAGACGTGGCAGTTGCCGGCCGCCGCGTACATCACCGGCACCGTGGCGACGCTCTTCAGCGCTTCCTTGAGGCCCTCGCCGCCGCGCGGGATCAGCAGGTCGACGAGGCCCTCCCGGGTCGCCAGCTCGGCGAGCTCCTCGCGTCCACCCCCGCCCACGGTGAGGACCGCGTCGGCGGGGAGGCCGGCCTCGGCGAGCGCCTCGCGGACGATCGCGGCGAGCACCCCGTTGGAGCGCTCGGCGTAGCTGGAGCCGCGGAGGACGATCGCGTTGCCGCTCTTGATCGTCAGCGCCGCGCAGTCGATCGTCACGTTCGGACGCGCCTCGTAGACGACCGCGACCACGCCCAGCGGCACCCGCACCTTGCGCAGGTCGATGCCGCTGTCCAGCGTCCGCCGCTCGATCTCCTCGCCGACCGGGTCGTCGAGGGCGGCGACGGCGCGGACGCCTTCAGCCATCGCCGCGACCCGCTCCTCGCTGAGAGCCAGCCGGTCGCGCAGCGCCTCGGTCAGGCCGGAGGCCTTCTCGTCGGCGAGGTCGGCGGCGTTGGCCTCGAGGATCTCGGCGAACCGCTCGCCGAGCAGGCGCGCGGTCGCCTCCAGGGCGGCGTCCTTGGTCTCGGTGGGCGCGCTCGCCAGCACCCGCGCCGCTCGCTTGGCCGCAGCGCAGGTCTCGGCGACGCTGGTCGTCGTCACTGCCATGCGGACAAGGGTAGCTGGGAGGGCGCGGTTGTCCCTGGTCCTGACATCCCGGACCAGGCACAACCGCACCTCAGAGAAGGACGAAGCGGTCCCGGTGGATGACCTCGTCGGCGGCGTGGGGCAGCAGCTCGCGCACCTGCTCGCTCTTCATTCCCTTGACGCGGGCCAGCTCGCGGGCCGAGTAGTCGCAGATGCCCTTGCCGATCGGATCGCCGTCGACGGCAACGTCGACGGCGTCGCCGGCCTCGAACTCTCCCTCGACGGCGACGATCCCGACCGGCAGCAGGCTGGAGCCACGCTCGCGGAGGACCTGGGCGGCGCCGGCGTCGACCCGGACCGTGCCCTTCGCCGGCTTCGCGTATTTGAGCCAGAGCTTGAAGCTGGGCGCCCGGGTCGGCTGCGAGCGGAAGCGGGTGCCGACCGGCTCGCCGGCCGCGGCGCCGAGCAGGGTGCCGGCGACGGTGCCGTTGCAGATCGTCGCCCGGATGCCGGACTCGCTCGCCATCTCCGCGGCGGCGACCTTGCTGCGCATCCCCCCCGAGCCGAAAGGCGAGGTGCGGTCGCCGATCCGCAGCGCCGCCAGCTCCGCGAAGTCCTCGACCTCGGCGATCGCCTCGGCGGCCGGGTCGAGCTGGGGATCGGCGCTCATCACCCCGTCGACGTTGGTGAGCAGGACCAGCAGCCGGGCGTCGAGCAGGATCGCCACCTGGGCGGCGAGGAAGTCGTTGTCGCCGAAGCTGATCTCATCGGTGGCGGTGGTGTCGTTCTCGTTGATCACCGGCACCACCCCCCAGGCGACCAGCCGCCGCAGCGTCTGGCGCGCGTTCAGGTAGTTGGTGCGGGCGGCGATGTCGGCCGCGGTCAGCAGCACCTGGGCGGCCTTCGTCCCGCCCTTGGCGAGGCGGCTCTCGTAGGCGCGGAAGAGGTCGCCCTGGCCGACCGCCGAGGCGGCCTGCAGCTCGTCCATCGCCCGCGGCCGCACCGGCAGCTCCAGCAGCCGCATCCCCCGCGCGATCGCCCCCGAGGTGACCATCACCACCCGCTCGTCGCCGCGCTCGAGCTCGCTGACCTGGGCGCAGACGGAGTCGAGCACGTCGGTGCGCAGCTCGCCGTCGTCGGCGGCGACGATCGAGGATCCGAGCTTGACGACCAGGGTCATGGCGAGCAAAGTAGCCGAGATGGCTGCAGCGCTCGGCTGGGGGGCACTCGCCGCAAGCTCCCTCGTCATCGGTGCGCTGCTGGCCTTCGGCCGCGAGTTCTCGCCGCGCCGGGTCGGGTTCGTGCTCGCCTTCGGCGCCGGGGCGCTGATCAGCGCCGTCAGCTTCGAGCTGGCCTCGGAGGGATTCGAGCTGGGCGGCACCGGCACCACCGCCGCCGGCCTCGGCGCAGGCGCACTCACCTACTACGCCCTCGACGGCCTGATCGCCCGCCGCCACGCGAGCGGCCGCGGGAGCCGCGGCCGCGCCAAAGGAAGCGACGGCGGCACCGCCCTCGCCCTCGGCGCCTTCCTCGACGGCATTCCCGAGCAGCTCGTGCTCGGGATCAACCTCGCCGCCGGCGGCTCGGTCAGCGTCTCGCTGCTGCTGGCGATCTTCGTCTCCAACCTGCCCGAGGCGATCGGCTCGGCCGGCGAGATGCGCCGGACTGGGGAAAGGCGCCAAACGATCTTGCGCATCTGGCTCTTCCTCGCCGCCTGCTGCACCCTCGCGACCGTGGTCGGCTACCTGCTCGCGGACGCCACCGGCACCGGGCTTCGCGCCGCGATCGACGGCTTCGCCGCCGGCGCCCTGCTGGTGATGCTGATCGACTCGATGATCCCCGAGGCCCGCCACGACGCCGGCCGCCCGGCAGGGCTCGTCACGGTGCTGGGCTTCGCGCTGGCGGCGGGGCTGTCGAGCGTGTCTTAGGAGACTCGAATTAGCTAGAGGTGCGCTAGCGCTACCTGCAGGGCGGCGGCGAGAAACATCACGGCGACTCCAACGAGGGTCCCGACGACCTCGAAACGCCTAACTCGATCAGGAGCCATTTCGCCGCTGCGTCGCTCACGCTGGACCACCAGCCCCTTGGCGCCCGTTACCCCGAGGAGCGCCCCGAACGCGAGGTACTGCAGTAGCGGGGGCACGAAGGGGAAGAGAAGGTCGAGAACGAAAATGGTTCCGACGACGGGCAGCATCCAGTCGCCGAGGCTGCGAGAGCGCCGAACTCGCCCCCCACGCAAGCGCCGAGCGCCGCTACGCGCGGAAGAACCCGCTCGATCCCACGCCACGGCATGGGCGTTTCTGCCGACAAAAAGTTTCATTGGGACCGATAGTACTCTGAGCGGCGGAGCGATGTCGGGAGGGCGGCTAGATGTGCAGCTCGAACTCGTGCTCGCCGACGCGGACGTCGTTGCCGGGCTCGAAGCCGGCCTTGGTGAGGGCGGCGATCACGCCCATCTCGCCGAGCCGCTGCTCGAGGTAGGCGAGCGCCTCCTCGTTCTTCAGGTCGTGGCGCTCGAAGAGCAGCTCGACACCGCGGCCAAGGATGCGGAAGCCGCCGTCGTCCTCCTGCTCGACCCAGTAGCCGCCCTCGCCGACCGGCCGGTAGACCCGGTGCTCGGCCTCGAACTCGGCCTCCGGCGCGGCCGCGCCGACCGGCACGGCGCCGGCTGGAGCGACGGCGTCGAGCTCGGCGAGGATCCGCTGCCGCAGCTCGTCGAGGCCCTCGCGGGTCGCGGCAGAGGCGGCGAGCACGCCAAGGACGCCGTCGTCTACGCCCCGATCCGACTGCGCCCCCTCGGCGGGATCGCCAACCTGGCCGGCACCGAGGCGCTCCCGCCACTCCACGAGGGCCGCCTCGACGTCCTCGGGCGGAAGCAGGTCCCGCTTGCTCAACATGACCAGCTCCGGCAGCTGCTCCAGCCCGGCCCCGTGCGCCGCCAGCTCCGCCCGCACCGTCGCGTAGTTCTCTTCGGGGGTCCCTTCTTCCGGAGCCAGGTCGACCAGATGCACGAGCATCGAGCAGCGCTCGACGTGCGCCAAGAACTCGTGCCCCAGCCCGGCTCCGTCCGCGGCCCCTTCGATCAGTCCCGGGATGTCCGCCACGACCGCCTGCCGATCCTCGCCTTCGATCGTCCCCAACACCGGCGACAGCGTCGTGAACGGGTAGTCCCCCACCTTCGGCGCCGCCCTCGTCAGCCGCCCCAGCATCGAGGACTTCCCGGCGTTGGGCAGTCCCACGAGCCCGACGTCGGCGAGCAGCTTCAGCCGCAGCTCGATCCACCCCTCATCGCCCTTCGTCCCCTTCTCGGCGAACCGCGGCGCCTGCCGTGTCGAGTGGGCAAACCGCTTGTTCCCGTGTCCGCCACGACCGCCATTAGCAACGACCGCCGTCTGCCCCGGCGTGACCAGATCGATCGCGCTCCCGTCCACCGCTTCCGCCTGCGTCCCCGGCGGCACCAGGATCTCCAGGTCCTCGCCCCGAGCCCCATGCCGG
>CBIHMQ010000084.1:0-8489 GCA_966211075.1 uncultured bacterium | reverse complement strand
GGCAATCCAGCTCGTCGGCGCCGTGCTGATCCTCTCCGCCTTCGGGGCGGTGCAGATGGGGCGGATGCGGGCCGACTCGGTCCTCTACTTGACGCTGAACCTGATCGGCTCGGCGATTCTCGCGGTCCTGGCCGTGATCGCGGTGCAGTGGGGCTTCGTCCTGCTCGAGGGCGTCTGGGCGCTCATCTCCGCCTACGGCCTGATCGGCGCCCTGCGCGCCCGTCCCGCCGCCGGCGCCGAACCCTGAGAGGTGCGGTTGTCCCTGGTCCTGCTATGCCGGACCTGAGGCAACCGCGCTACCCGAGATGTTCCTCGAGGCGCTCGGCAAGGCGGTTCATGCCGTGCTGGCGGGCGGACGCGGCGGCGCCGGCCCAGTCGGTCGGGGCGTCGGGCGGGCGCTCGACGCCGGCGTCGCGCAGGGTCGCGATGTCCTTGAAGGCGAGCAGGTCATCGCGGCCTTCGATCAGGGCCGCACGGAGCTTCGGGCGCTGCTCGCGGATCGCGCTGTCGAGGATCGCCTCCAGGGAGCCGTGCTTGACCAGCAGCTCCGCGGCCGTTTTCGGGCCGACTCCCTTGGCGCCGGGCAGCCCGTCGGCGGGGTCGCCGCGCAGAGCGATGAAGTCGGGGACCAGCTCCGGCCCGATCCCGTAGCGCTCCCGCACCTCCTCCGGCCCCACCTCCTCGGCGCCTTTGCCGCCGGTGCGGACGTAGAGGACGGTGACCCGCTCGCCGGCGCACTGGTACATGTCGCGGTCGCCGGTGAAGATCAGCGCCCGGCCTCCCGCCTCCGCCTCCAGCCGCGCGTAAGTGCCGAGCAGGTCGTCGGCCTCGAGGTCGGCCGAGTCCGCGATCGTCCAGCCGAAGCCGGCGAAGAAATCGCGGGCGGTGGCGAACTGCGGCGCCAGCTCGTCCGGCATCGCCGCCTCGCGCTCGGCATGGTAAGCGGGATAGAGCTCGGTCCGGTAGCTGGCCGCGTCGGGCCCGAAGCAGAGCACGACCGCCCGCGGCTCGTGGATCTCGACCTCGCGGAGGATCAGGTTCGCCGTCCCCAGCAGCGCGTTCACAGGCCGCCCCCCGCCGTCGGTGATCGTCTTCGGCAGCGCGTAGAAGGCGCGGAACAGCATCGAGGGCGTGTCGACGGCGAGCAGCGGAGCCACGCCGCACTTATATCGGGACGTGTCTGATCTGAGCCGACATATATGACGCCTTAACTCAGACACCCCCCGTGGTTGGGCTACGGTGCCCGGCGTGGAGACGGGGGAGAAGCCGCGGATCGCGCCCGGGGACCGGCACCAGATCGGGATCGTCAACCACGCGTTCGCGAAGCTGGCCGGGTTGGCGACGGGAGGGCCGCCGCCGAACGTGTTCACGACGCTGGCGCGGAACCCGAAGCTGTTCCGGCGCTGGCTCTGGTTCGCCGGCGGGCTGATGCCGGGCGGCAAGCTGCCTCGCCGCGACACCGAGCTGGTCATCCTTCGCGTCGCCCACAACGCCGGTTGCGCCTACGAGTGGGGACACCACGAGCACCTCGGCCGCCGCGCCGGACTCGGCGCTGAGGAGGTCGAGCGAATCCGCGAGGGGGCCGACGCGCCCGGCTGGTCGCCGCGCCAGGCGCTGCTGCTGCGCGCCGCCGACGAGCTCCACGCCGACGGCCGCATCGGCGACCCGCTCTGGGCCGGGCTCAGCGCCGAGCTCGACGAGCGCCTGCTGATCGAGCTCTGTCTGCTGATCGGCCACTACGAGATGCTGGCGATGACCCTGAACACGCTGCGGGTGCAGCCCGACCCGGCCCCGCTCGGGCGCCGCCTGCCGCGATGGCTATCGAGAGCCTGAGCGCCAAGCGCTGCCTCGTCACCGGGGCGGCCAGCGGGATCGGCCGGGCGACCGCGCTCGCGGCCGCCCGCGAGGGAGCGCTGCTGTTCCTCACCGACCTCAATGCCGAGGCGTTGGAGGCGACCGTCGCCGAGGTCCGGGGCTTCGGCGGCCGGGTCGAGTGGCACGCCACCGCCGACCTCACCGACCATGACGCCGTCGTCGCCCTCGCCGCCGAGGTCCACCGCGACCACGGCAGCATGGACGTGGTGATGAACGTCGCCGGCGTCTCCACCTGGGGCGCGATCGAGCGGCTCCGCCACAGCGACTGGGAGAAAGTGATCGACATCAACCTGATGGGCCCGATCAGCGTGCTCGAGTGCTTCGTGCCGCCGATGATCGAGGCCGGCCGCGGTGGCCACATCGTCAACGTCTCCTCCGCGGCGGGACTCTTCGGCCTGCCCTGGCACGCCGCCTACAGCGCCAGCAAGTTCGGGCTGCGCGGCGTCTCCGAGGTGCTGCGTTTCGACCTGCGCCGGCACGACATCGGCGTCAGCCTGGTCTGTCCCGGCGGGGTGAAGACGCCGCTCGTCAACACGGTCGAAATCGTCGGCGTCGACCGCGACGACCCCGAGGTCCAGAAGCTGATCCGCCGCTTCGAGAAGCACGCGGTCAGCCCCGAGCACGTCGCCGCGAAGATCCTCGAGGGGATCGCCAAGGATCGCTACATGGTCTTCACCTCGCGGGACATCCAGATCGGCTACTGGTTCCAGCGCAAGTTCGCCTGGCCCTACGAGCTGACGATGCGGCTGCTCAACGACCGCCTGGTCAAGATCGCCGACCGCTGAGAGAGCCGACGCCGTCGCCTCATTAGGGTGGAGGGCTCATGGCCACTCCCGCCCTGCAGATCGAGAGTCTCGTCAAGCGCTACCCGACCGGGGTGGAGGCGCTGCGCTCGGTCTCGCTGCAGATCGAGTCGGGCGACTTCTTCGGGCTGCTCGGCCCCAACGGGGCCGGCAAGTCGACGCTGATCCACTGCACGACCGGGCTGGCGCAGCCGACCTCGGGCTCGATCGCCGTCTACGGACACGACGCGATCAAGCACTACACCGAGGCGCGGCAGGCGGTCGGCCTCGCCCCCCAGGAGCCGAACATCGACTGGTTCCTCACCGTCGAGGAGACGCTCGACTACCACGCCGGATACTTCGGGATGCCGAAGCGCGAGCGCCGCGAGCGCACCGAAGAGATGCTGGAGACCTTCTCGCTGGTCGAGAAGCGCAACGAACGGACCCGCACCCTCTCGGGCGGGATGAAGCGGCGGCTGCTGCTGGCCCGGGCGCTGATGCACAAGCCGCCGCTGCTGATCCTCGACGAGCCGACCGCCGGCGTCGACATCGAGCTGCGGCTGGAGCTCTGGCACTACGTGCAGCGGATCAACCAGGAAGGGACGACGATCCTGCTGACCACGCACTACCTCGAGGAGGCGGAGCAGCTCTGCAACCGCATCGCCTTCATCAACGACGGCCAGATCGCCGGCGAAGGAACCAGCGCCGAGCTGGCCGCCGAGTACGGGGTCAACAGCCTCGAGGACGCCTACCTGGCGCTGGTCGGCCGCAAGGAGCTGTCGCGCTCCCGGGCCGAGGAGCTGGCCGCTTCGTGAGCGCTGCCCAGATTCGCTTCGCGACGCTCTGGCGTCGCGAGGTCAACCGCTTCATGAAGATCAAGAAGCAGACGCTCGGCGCGCCGCTGCTCGAAACGTTCCTCTACATCTCCGTCTTCGGCGCCGCGCTCGGGTCGCGGATCGACAAGCTGCACGGGATCGACTACGTCGTCTTCGTGATCCCCGGCCTGATCATGATGGCCTGGTCGATCAACGCCTTCGCCAACAACTCCTCCTCGATCCTCCAGCAGAAGTTCCAGGGGGCGATCCACGACCAGCTCTCCTCGCCGGCCTCGCCGCTGGAGCTGTTGCTGGCCTTCTCGCTGGGCGGCTTCATGCGCGGCCTGATCGTGGCCACGCTGACCTTCATCGCCTCCTCGCTGCTCGTCGACCTGCCGGTCGAGCACATCCTCGTGCTGGTTCCGGCCCTGTTCCTGGTCGGCTTCTTCTTCTCGCAGCTGGGGGTGCTGATCGGCGTCCGCGCCGAGCAGTTCGACGACGTCTCCTTCGCCCAGACCTTCATCCTGCAGCCGCTGATCTTCCTGGGCGGCGTCTTCTACTCGGCGGAGCTGCTGCCGCAGCCGTTCGAGACCCTCACCCACTTCAACCCGATCTACTACATGATCAACCTGGTCCGCTACGGGTTCGTCGGCTACACCGAAGCCAGCATCGCCCTCTCGCTGCTGGCCCTGACCGCGGCCACCGCGGCGCTCTTCCTCGCCAACCTGCGGCTCTTCAGCCGCGGCTACAAGCTGCGCTCCTAGGCGGGGTTGCGGGCGCCGACGTTGGCGCCGATCCAGTCGAGGTAGCCGGCGCTGCCGGCAAGGATCGGGACGGCGACGATCTCCGGCTCGTCGTAGGAGTGCAGCTCGCGGATCGCTTCCTCGACCCGGGGCAGCGCCGCCGCCGTCGTCTTCGCGACGCACTGCCACTCCTCGGCGGTCTCGACCTCGCCCTGCCAGCGGTAGCGGCTGCGGACCGGACCGGCGACCTGTACGCAGGCGGCGAGGCGGCGCTCGAGCAGCGCCGCTGAGATCGCCTCGGCCTCGCCTTCGGAGCTGGCCGTGGTCAGGACCTGGACGTACTCGGTCGCCGCCATGGCCCGAAGCTACCCGGCCGGCGGGTGAATTACCCGCTGGCCTCGCTCGGCTTCGCGACCGGCACCTCGAAGGGGCTTTCGCCCGGCTCCGGGAGGATGAGGATCGCCCCCTCGCCCGTCACGTAGGCCTCCTCGCCGTGCTGGACGACGTCCATACCGACGGCCTCGTCGTGCGCGCTCGCCCGCAGCGGCATCGCCGCGCCGACCAGTTTCAGGAGGACGAAGGTGACGATGAAGGCGTAGGCGGGGGTGACCGCCGCTGCCACCACCTGCGACCAGAGCTGGCCGCCGTCGCCGTAGAAGAGGCCGTCGGCGACGCCGTTCCAGCTCAACTGCGCCGCCAGGCCGATGAAGAGGATGCCGGTGAAGCCGGCCATGCCGTGGGCGGCGAGCACGTCGAGCGTCTCGTCAACCCGGGTCCGTGGCCGCCACATGATCATCGCGTAGCAGGGCAGGGCGCCGACGAAGCCGAGCACCATCGCCCAGCCCGGGCTGATGAAGCCGCCGGCCGGGGTGATCAGCACGCAGCCGACGATGATCGCGGTGGCGGCGCCGATCGCGGTCACCTTGCGGCCGCGGACCAGGTCGAGCACGAACCAGGTGATCAGCGAGCAGGCGGGGGTCAGCAGCGTGTTGGTGAAGGCGAGGATGCTGGCGTCGCCGACGCCGAAGCCGCTGCCGCCGTTGAACCCGAACCAGCCGAACCAGAGCAGGCCGGCGCCGAGCAGCACGTACATCGCGTTGTGGGGCAGCAGCGCCTGGCGTCCATAGTCCTTCCGCGCCCCGACGACCAGTGCCGCGGCCAGGGCCGAGAACCCGGAGGCCATCTCGACCGGGACGCCGCCGGCGAAGTCGAGCGTCCCCTGCTGGGCGAGCCAGCCGCCGCCGAAGGCCCAGTGGGCGAGCACGGCGTAGACGAGCACCGACCAGAGCGCCGCGAAGACCATGAAGGCTCCGAACCGCATCCGCTCGACCACGGCGCCGGAGATCAGCGCCACGGTGATGATGCAGAAGGTCCCCTGGAAGGCGAAGAAGACGAGCTCGGGGATGGTCCCTTCGCCGCGCGGCTCGAAGCCGACGCCCTGCATGGCGACGTGGCCGAGGCCGCCGATGATCGCCCCTTCGCCGTCGAAGGCGAGCGAGTAGCCGATCAGCGCCCAGGAAACTCCGCCGATCGCGATCCCGGCGACGCACATCATGAAGGTGTTGAGCGTGTTCTTGGAGCGGACCAGGCCGGCGTAGAAGAGGCCCAGGGCCGGCGTCATCATCAGGACCAGCGCCGTCGCCGCCAGCATCCAGGCGGTATCGCCGGTGTCGATCGCGGCGATCACGACTTCGCCACCGGGGTCACGGCGGCCTCGTCGGGCTCGCCGGTGCGGATCCGGACGGCCTGTTCGAGCGGCACCACGAAGATCTTGCCGTCGCCGACGTCGCCGGTCCGCCCGCCCTCGCAGAGGGCCTCGACGGTGGTCTGGACGAAGTCGTCGGAGACGGCGACCTCGAAGCGCACCTTCTCGGAGAGCCCCATCTTCACGGTCGTGCCGCGGTAGGTCTCGACCCGGTCCAGCTCGCCGCCATGACCCTGCACGCGGCTGATCGAAAAGCCGCGCACCTCGGCCCTGTAGAGCGCCTCCAAAACGTCGTTCGCCCGCTCCGGGCGAACGATCCCAATCACCAGTTTCACGCCTCTCCTCTCTCCCTACGCCAGCACCGGGGCGCGAGCCTAGACGAACCCGAGCGACGGGGGCAACGCGAGTGCGCCGGGTCAGGCCCGGTAGGCAAGCCCGCTTGCGCGCTCGCAAAGCCCATCGGGCCGGGGTTTGCGGGCCAATACAATTTCGCTCTCGATGTCTCCTCGCGTTCGCAGGCGCCGCCGCGCGCACAAGTCGCCCTGGAAGAAGCTGGCGCTGCCGCTGGCGGCGCTCGGCGTCGCCGTGCTGGTCGCCGGAGGGATCGGCGCCGCCTGGGCGCTCAACGCCTACAACTCGGGACCGCCGCTCTCCAGCCTGCAGCCGGTCCAGAAGGGCCGCTCCTCGGCGATCTACGCCGCCGACGGCAGCCTGATCGGGTTCATCCGCTCCGACAACATCCGCCAGCCGGTCCGCGCCAAGGCGCTGCCGGAAACGCTGAAGCAGGCGACGGTGGCGATCGAGGACAAGAACTTCTACGAGCACGGGGCGATCGATCCCGACGGGATCATCCGCGCCGCCTGGAAGGACGTGCAGGCGGGGGCGATCGTGCAGGGCGGCTCGACGATCACGCAGCAGCTGGTCCGCAACCTCTACATCCAGAACCCGGAGGACACGATCAAGCGAAAGCTCCGCGAAGCCCGGCTCGCGGTCGAACTCGAGGACAAACACGACAAGGAGTGGATCCTCACCTCCTACCTGAACACCGCCCCCTACGGCACCGTCGAAGGGCAGACCGCGGTCGGCGCCGAGGCAGCCGCGCAGACCTACTTCAACAAGCCGGCCAAGGACCTCAACCTGACCGACTCGGCGCTGATCGCCGGGCTGCCGCAGGCGCCCTCGGAATACAACCCCTTCCTCGACCCCTCGGCGGCGAAAAAACGCCGCAACGACGTGCTCAAGGCGATGGAGGAGCAGGGCTACATCACCGCCGAGGAATACGGCGAGGCGGTCGAGAAGGGACTCGGTCTCGATCCCGGCAACAAGTACCAGGTGATCCACGACCGCTTCCTCTTCGACCTCGTCCTGCAGCAGCTGATCGACCGCTACGGGATCAACACCGTCCGCAACGGCGGCCTCAAGGCCTACACGACGATCGACCCCGACCTGCAGGCCGAGGCGCAGGAAGCCGTCGACTCCTGCGGCGTCTGCTATCCGGAAGGCGGCCCGGCCGCCGGGCTCGCCTCGGTGAACCCGGAGAACGGCGAGATCGTCGCCCTCGCCTCGACCGAAGGCTACGCATCGGAATCGCAGTTCAACTACGCCTGGCAGGCGCACCGCCAGCCCGGCTCCTCGTTCAAGACCTTCGTCCTCACCACCGCGATCAAGCAGGGGATCGACCCCCACTCGACCTACTACGACGGCAGCTCGCCGAAGACGCTGGAAACGCCGGGCGGGATCCCCTGGACCGTCAACAACGCCGAGGGGGACGGCGGCGGCACGATGGACCTGGCCAGCGCCACCTGGCACTCGGTCAACGTCGTCTACGCCCAGCTCGACCTCGACGTCGGCTCCGAGAACGTCACCGAGACGGCTGAAGAAATGGGCATCGAAGCGCCGCTGGAATCAGTGCCGGCGGAGGGAATCGGCGGTCTCTCCTATGGCGTGACCCCGCTGGAAATGGCCAATGCCTACGCGACCCTGGCCAGCGGCGGTATCCACCACGACCCGACCGCGATCAGCAAGGTCGAATTCCCCGACGGCAAGGTCGACGAACTCGGCTCCGATTCCGGCGAACGCGTCCTCAGCGAAGGCGAGGCCTACGAAGTGACCAGCATCCTCGAGGGCGTGATCAGCTCCGGCACCGGCGCCGGTTACACCTCGACCGCCTGCACCTCCGCCGGCAAGACCGGCACCTCCGAGGAAGAGTCCGACGCCTGGTTCGTCGGCTACACGCCGCGGTTCTCGACCGCGGTCTGGGTCGGCCACCCGCAGACCCGCGAATACACCGGCTACGGCGGATCCACCGCCGGCCCGATTTGGCAGTCCTTCATGGAATCCGCCCAGGGCGGCGAATGCGAGGAATTCGAAGCGCCGGAAAGCATGCCCGAACTCTCCGGCCTCGACAGCGAACACACCTCGTCCTCAGGCTACGAAGAAGACGAATACGAATACGAAGAAGAAGACACCGAAGAGGACGAAGCCGAAGGCGACGAGGAAGCCGAAAAGGAAAACGCCGAAGGCGGCGGCGAAGACAACGCCACCCCAGAAGGCACCCCGACCCCGACGC
>CBIHMQ010000083.1:0-8495 GCA_966211075.1 uncultured bacterium | reverse complement strand
GAACTGCACCGTCGCGCCCGGGCAGATTCCGTTGCCATAGACGGTCACGCCGGTGCCGGCACCAAGCGCGATCGGGACGAACAGCGTGCCGGGCGCCACCGAGCTGAGCCGCGGCTCGGCTCGCTCCAGGTCGAAGTTGAGGCTGCGGGTGACACCGGCGGCGTTGCTGGCGACGATTTTCATCGGCACCGGGCCGGGCGTGTCGGGGTCATCGCCGCGACTGACCCGCACCGTCGCCGGGTTGACCGTTTCCAGCGAGAGGATCGTCGCCGGCGCGACCGAAGCGCTGAGGTCGGACGGAAGCAGGCCGCTCTGCGGCGTCACCGCGAGGTTGATCGGGGCGCTGTAGAAGCGGTTACGGACGACCCTGAAGGCCGCCTCCGTGGTCGTGCAGCGATCTGCCCGCAGCGGCAGCGAGTCGACGGCCTGGACCCGGAACGGCGATTCGATCACGAATGGGATGTCGAGGATCTTGTTCGAGACGCCTTCGGCGGAGCCGATAATTCGCAGCGTGTTCGAGACGCCCTCGGCGGCGCTGGGGGCGAGGGTCATCGTCACCGTGGTCGAGGATCCGCTGGTGCTCGTTTTCTGGGGACTGAAGCTGACGCTGCCCGCGCCGAAGACGGTTCCGCCGAAGCTGACTTCTTTGTTAAAGCCGTTGAGACGCTGAACGCCGACTTTCAATTCCTTCGGCTGGCCGGGCAGAGCGACGCCGCCGCTTTCTTCGCTGATCAGCTGGAAATCGGGCGGCGCGGCGGCGTCGACGGTGAATTCGAGGTCATCGAGCCGGATCTCCTTCGCCTGGTCGGCGGCCGCCGCCGTGACGCGGAATTTGTAAAACGACTCGCCGCCGCCGTTGTCGACTTCGATCCTCGTCCACGCTCCCGCCGAAACCGGGGAGGACGCGGTCACGGTGCCGCTCCCGGACCGGTACGCGGTGAGGGTGACGGTCGAGCTTGCCGCGGTGACGTTGCGCACATGGATCGCGACGTCCTCTGCGACCGTCGGGAAGCGTCCCTCCAGGCCCGGATAAGGGAACTCTTCGGCGGGGGGTCCCGTCGTGATGTCGAGCGAGCGGGTGGGCGACCGTGACAGGTCGGTGGCGATCTCGGGCAGGAAGATGTTGTCGGCGGGTGCCTCGGTGAAGTAGACACCGCTGCCTTCGAACTGGGTGCTGACTTTGGTTCCGGCGCCCCCCGACTCGAAGCTCACCGTCGCCGCCTGCGCCAGGGCCGGCACCAGCAGCGCCAGCGCCATCGTCGCAACGAGCAGCGCCGCGAGCGCACACCGTCCGCGGCTCCCGCGCACGCTCCCCCAGGTCACAGCTTGCGCGGCGGACGACACATTCCCGACCATAGCGCCAGGTCAGCGGTGGGGTTCTCCGAACCCGGTAAATGCGGACAGAAGTCTTACGACCCGACCACCTTGTGGCCAACCCGCCGGCTGCGGCAGGTGGCCGGCGCCACCAACAAAGGAATCCCCCAGGCGCTGGTCGGGGAGGGCGCTGACTATGGTGCCTGCATGCCGGCAGCGGCACGACCCCTGGTTTGCGGCATCGCCTCGCCCGAGGCGGGCGGTCTGGCCCGCTTTGCCGCAGCGCAGGCTTCGAGGCTCGGGGTCGGGCTCGTCCTGGCCCACGCCGCCGAAGCTCCGTACGTGGCCGACAGGCCGTTCTCGAGCCAGTCCGAACGCATTCGGGAGGCCGAGGAGCTGAAACGGGCGGGGCTCGTGCAGCAGGTCCTCGAGCCGGTCGCTGAGGGCATCGGCGAGGAGGTCGAGGCGCTGGTCAGGTTCGAGGAGCCGGCCCGGGCGCTGCGCGAGGCGGCGGCGGAGCACGGGGCGACGCTGCTGGTCGTCGGCCACCGCCGGCTCGGGGCTCTCGACCGGGTCGTCGTCGGCAGCACCAGCGGCGCGCTTGTCCGCGAGGCGCCCTGCCCGGTGCTGGTCGTGGCCGAGGGGAGCGGCGACTCCTGGGAGGAGGCGCGCCCCCTGATCGTCTGCGGCATCGATGGATCGGATGACGCGGACCACGCCGCCCGCACGGCGGCCGCCCTCGCCAAACGCTGCGACTACGACCTCGTGCTGGCCTCCGTCTCGGAGGCGGGCGACTCCGATCTGGCTCGGACGGTGGCGACGGCGGAGCTGATCGCGGGCCCGTCCCGGGTCAAGGTCGAGCAGCGCGACGGGGATGCGGCCGAGGAGCTCGCGGAGTCCGGCCGCCGGCACCGGGCGGCGCTGGTCGTGGTCGGGTCGCGGGGGCGCGGGGAGGTCCGCGCCGCCGTTCTTGGCTCGGTCTCCAACCGCCTCCTGGAGTTGGCTGGCGGCCCTGTCGTGGTCGTCCCGCCCGGAGCCGCCATCCCTGACGCGCCCGGGGGCTAGGCGGTTGCGCCGAGACGCCGTCGCCTGGGCGGCGGTCGCCGCCGCGGCGCTGTCCTTCATCGCCTGCCTCGTCGGCTGGCTGGCCGGGGGCGTCGAAACCAACCTGCCCTGGGCACCGACCCTGGGGCTGCGGCTGTACTTCTCGCTGGACGGGCTCGCTTCGCTCTACGGGCTGATCGACACCGGGATCGCCCTCGCGGTCTTCGCCTACGCGGCCGTCTACATGCGGCTGCAGGCAAACCACCGGCCGGCCGACGAGCGGCGGCGCTTCTGGCCGTGGATGGTGCTGTTCATGGTCGCGATGCTGGGCCTCGCCTGCTCGCAGGACCTGATCCTCCTCTTTGTCTTCTTCGACCTGACCGCGATCGCCTCGTACTTCCTGATCGGGTTCGACCGCGAGCGCCGCGAGGCGCGCGGCGCGGCGCTGATGGCGATGCTGATCACCGGCGCCAGCGCCGCATGCATCCTGATCGCCGGGGCGATGCTGTACGCGGAGCACGGAACGTTCTCGCTGCCGGCCATCTTCGCGGCGGCCGAGCCGGGGACGACCACGACCGTCGCCGGGGCGCTGGTGGCCGTGGCGGCGCTCGCCAAGAGCGCTCAGGTGCCGCTCCACTTCTGGCTGCCGCGGGCGATGGTCGCGCCGACCCCCGCCTCCGCCTACCTGCACTCGGCGGCGATGGTCGCGGCCGGGGTGCTGGTGATCGGCCGGGTGCATCCGCTTCTCGCGCTCAACGAGACGGTCCTCGACGGGCTGCTCGTCGTCGGGCTGCTCTCGATCGTCGTCGGCGGCGTCCTCGCGCTCGCCCAGGACGACCTCAAGCAGGTCCTCGCCCACTCGACGATCTCCCAGTACGGCTACGTGGTCACCCTCTACGGCATCGCCGGCGCGACGGCTGCCGGCGCCGCCGCCTTCTACGTCATCACGCACGCGATCGCGAAGAGCTCGCTGTTCATGACCGCCGGCGCCGTGACCACGGCCACCGGCGAGTCGCGCCTCTCGCGCCTCGGCGGGCTGGCCCGGGCGATGCCGGCGCTGGCCGTCGCCAGCGGCGTCGCCGCGGCGACGCTCGCGGCGCTTCCGCTCACGCTCGGGTACTTCAAGGACGAGCTGTTCTTCGCCGCGGCCCGCGACGAGGGCTGGCTGGTGGGAGGTCTCGCGGTGCTGGCGGCCGCCCTCACCTTCGCCTACGTCGGGCGCTTCTGGTGGGGGATATTCGGCGGCCCGACCGCCATCCGGGTGAAGCCGGTCCCGGCCCTGCTGATCCTCCCGATCGGCGCGCTGGCCGCGGTCGCCGTGATCGGCGGGGTGGTCTCCGAGCCGTTCGCCGAGCTGGCGGGCGACGCCGCGACGGTGACCAACGCGGGCGCGGTCTCGGTCGCCCCGGGCTACCACCTGAGCCCGGAGACCCTGATGGCTCTCGCCGCCTGGGGCCTCGGCGCGATCTTCCTGGCCCTGCGCGGTGCCCGGGAGGCGGTGGTCGGGAGCCTGGCCAGGGCCGGTGACCGGTTCGGGCCGCGGCGCGCGTACGGGCGCGCCCTCGAGCTGCTGCACGCGGCCTCGGACATCGCCCACCGCCGCGAGGTGCGCGACCTGCGCAACAGCATCGCCGCGGTCTTCATGCCGGCCGGCCTGCTGATCGCCTGCGGGTTCGCGGTTACCCCGACCGCCGGTGCCTATGAGGCGGGCCCGATCCACGGCCGGGACCTGCCGATCATCGCGCTGCTGGGGCTGGTCGTCTTCGCCGGCGTGGTCGTCGCCAGGGACCAGGGGCACGTGCGGATGGTGCTGGCGCTCTCGGTGCTCGGCTTCGGGCTGGCCGCGGTGTACGCGGTGATCGGCGCCCCCGACGTGGCCCTGGTCGCGGTCGTCGTCGAGTCTGTGCTGACCCTGGTCTTCCTCGGCATCCTGGCGCGGCTCCCCGCCGGACGGCAGCGGCTCTCGGCGCCGCGTTCACGGCACGAGAACCGGCGCAACCTGCTCGTCGGGGTCCTGGCCGCCGCCGGCGCCTTCGCCACCGTCTGGGGGGCGCTCTCGCGGCCGACCGTGGCGGCGAGCGTCGCGGCCGACCAGATCCGCCTCGCGCCCGGCGCCCACGGGGGCGACGTGGTGACCGTCATCCTCGCCGACTTCCGCGGCCTCGACACGCTCGGCGAGATCACCGTGCTGGCGATCGCCGTGTTCGGCGCCTCCACCCTCCTGCGTCGCGGGAGGCTCTGGTGACGGTCGTGATCGAGAGGCTGGCCCAGCGCCTGCTGGCGCCCGCCCTGATCGTCGCCGCGGCGCTGATCGTCAAGGGCTACGCGGACGTCGGCGACGGCTTCAGCGCCGGCGTCATCGTCGCCCTTGCGATCGCGCTCCAGTACATCGCCCTCGGCGCGGAGCGGGTGGAGGCGATGCTGCCGGTCCTGCGCGCGGCGCCCGCCGCCGCGATCGGCGGGCTGCTGGTCGCGCTCGCGGTCGGCTTCTCCGGCCTCCTCGGCGATGATCCGCCCTTCACCTACCTGCCGCACCCGGGGGACGAGCCGGTGCACGTCGGGTCCCTCGAGGTGATCGCGGCCGTCGCCTTCGACCTCGCCCTGTTCGTGCTCGTGGTCGGCGTCCTGACGATGTTGATCCACCACCTCGCCTCCTCGCCGCCGGAGCAGGGGCGATGAGGCTCGTCTTCGCCGCCGCGATCGCCGCCCTGTTCGGCACCGGCGCGTACCTGCTGCTGCGCCGGGACCTGGTCCGGGTCGTGATCGGCTTCCTGCTGATCTCCCAGTCGGCGGTCCTGACCCTGATCGCCTCCGGGATCGGGCGCGGCAACGCCCCGATCTATCCGCTCCCCGACGGCGAGATCAGCGATCCCCTCAGCCAAGCGATGGCGCTGACCGCGATCGTGATCGGGCTCGGGATGACCTCGCTCCTGCTCGCCCTGCTGCTCCGGGTCGTCCTCGCCTACCGGACCAGGGAGCTCGACCGGCTGGCCGAGGCCGAGGCCGAGGAGGAAGAGGAGCTGGAGCGCCAGGACGCCCCCGAGCACGACGAAGAGGAGAGGGCGGCGCTGTGATCGAGCTCTCCCTGCCGCTGATCGTCCCCTGGGCGGCGGGTGCCCTGCTGCTGGCGTTCGACGGGCGCCGGCCGCTGGTCGGCTGGTGCGCGGTGGCCGCGCTGGCCGCCAGCCTGGCGTCGCTCGTCGTCCTCGCCGCCAGCGTGGTGCCGGGCGAGCCGATCGCCGCGACGACCGGCAACTGGCCCGCCGGGGTGGGCATCTCGCTTCGGGCCGACGGCCTCGGGGTGCTGTTCGCGCTGCTCTCCGCGCTGGCGCTGCTGGCGGCGATGACGCACGAGGTGCTCGGCGGCGTGCGCGAGCGGACCTTCCCGGGGCTCGTCGTCCTGCTGGGGGCCGGGCTGTCCGGTGTGTTCCTGACCGCCGACCTGTTCAACTTCTACGTCTTCTTCGAGGTCGCGATGACGGCCTCCTACATCCTCGCGACCTACGGCGGCGGGCGACGCGAGCTCAGCGCGGCCTTCGTGTTCACGGCGGTCAACCTGCTCGGCACCTTCTTCTTCCTGATCTCCGTGGCGGGGCTCTACCACGTGACCGGGACCCTGAGCATGGAGGCGATCGGGGAGCGGATCTCGACCGTGGAGCCGAACGCGGCGCTGCTGATCGCGATCGGCTTCCTGGTCGCCTTCGGCGTCAAGCTGGGGCTCTTCCCGTTCCACTTCTGGCTCCCGACCGTCTATACGGGGGCGCGCCCGGCGGTCGCCGCGATCCTCAGCGGCGGCCTCGCCAACATCGGCAGCTACGGCCTCCTGCGCTTCGGCGGCGAGCTGCTGCCGGATGAGCTGGCGCTGGGTGCGGTCGCCCTGATCGTGATCGGGTCCGCCTCGATCCTCTACGGGGGAGTGCTCGCGGTGTCCCGCCGCGGCCCCGCCGAGGTCCTGGCGTACTCGACGATCGGGCAGGTCGGGTACGTGCTCGTCGCGATCGGGGTCGGCGGTCCGGTGGGATTCGCGGCGGCCGTGCTCTACGCGGTCGTCAACTCGCTCAACAAGACCCTGCTGTTCCTGGCGGCCGGGATGCGGGGCGCCCTGGTCGGGGCCGCCTTCGCCGTCGGCGCCCTCAGCGTGGCCGGGATCCCGCCGGCGGCCGGCTTCATCGGCAAGCTCGAGCTCTTCCGGGCCGGCGTCGCCGCCGACAGCGCCGTCCTCGTCGGGCTCCTCTTCCTCGGGGGAGTGCTCTCCTTCATCTACATGTTCCAGATCTACCAGTACGAGTTCTGGCGCCCGAACCCGGCCACCACCGCCAGCCCGCGGGCGCAGAGGCTCCTGGTCGCGGCCCTGGCGCTGCTTATCCTGGCCGGTGGAATCGTGCCGGAGCCGCTGCTCGACCTCAGCCGTGACGCCGCCCTCAGCGTGCCGGGGGCCCTGCGATGAGGAGGGTGGTGGAACGCGCGGCCGGGCTCCTGCTGATCTACCTGCTGGTGCTGACCAGTCTCCGGCCCGGCGACGTGCTGGTGGGGGCGGCGCTTTCGCTCGCCATCGCCTATGCCCTGCGGGTGCCGGAGAGCGGCGATGCCCGGCTGCCGCTCCTCAGCCGCGCATCCGCCGCGCTGGCCGTGGCCGCGGTGACGATCGCCGAGGTGGTCCGCGGCAGCTGGCGGGTGAGCCGCTTCTGCCTGGGGCGCCCCGCCAGCCCGGGGCTGGTCGAGATCCCGAGGGAAGGCCGGTCGTCCGCCGCGGTTGCCCTCTGGGGCGTGCTGACCGGCGAGGCGCCCGACGAGGTGGTGGTCGACGTCGACGAGGAGCGCGGGACCCTGCTCGTCCACCTGCTCGAAGCCGGCGACCCGGACGGCGTCCGTGAGCGCCACTCCCGCGAGCGGCCGCGCCAGCGCCGGGTGGCCGGCTGAATGCCCGACGTCGTCCTCAACGTGGCCGCCGGCTGGGCCGTGCTCCTGCTCGTCGGCGGGGGCATCCTGATGCTGCGGGCCGAGGACGCGCTGCACCGCGTGTTGGCCCTCGACGTCCTGGTCTCGCTGGTGATCATGCTGCTGGCGCTGCTCTCCTACCTCCGGGACGTCTCGTTCTACATCGACGCCGCCCTGGCCCTGGCGCTGCTGTCCTTCGCCGCCACCGTCGCCGCGACGCAGTACGCCAGCCGGGGTGGGCCGTTCCGGTGATCGACCCGATCCTCGACATTCTGGCGGGTCTGTTCATCGCGACCGGCCTGCTGCTGGCGACGATCGGGCTGATCGGGCTCCTGCGCAACTCCGACCTCTACCTCCAGACCCACGCCGCGGGGCTCGTCACCGGGCCGGGCGTGATCGCGATCCTGCTCGCCGCGTTTGCGACCGGGAAGGTCGAGACGACCACCAGCGCGCTCCTCGTCGCGGTCTTCGTCGTCATCACCGCGCCGCTCTCGAGCCACTCGATCGCCGCCGCGATGCGCCGCCGCGAATCGACCCAGGCCCCGGACGAGAACGACGCGGACGCCTGAGGGGCCGCGGCCCCGAAATGGTTAGAAGCACCCATTGCCCGCCCCCGTGGGAAGGCGGACGATCGGTGCATGAATCAGATCGCGGTCCGCTGCCATCCATTCGCCCCCGTTGCCCCCGAGGAGCTGCAGAGCTGGCTGACGTCGGAGATCGAGCGCCTGCGCGACGCTGCTCCCGAGGCGGCGATTCGCCTCCTGCGGCTCACCCAGCCGGGTCCCGAGGGTGAGATCGACGTCGGGTGGCAGATCGAGATCGGCGCCGGCTCGCCGGTGCCGCCGCTCGACGAGCGGAGCATGGGCGAGCTGTTGCTGGATCTGCGCCTGCTGGGCCTCCAGCCCTCCGTGCTGCAGACGGGATGCTCGGACAGCGCGGATTCCGGGCTGCCCGAGTTTGAAGCCGCCCCCGTGTGACCGAGCCGGATCGGCCGGCCGTTCGGGCCGAGCCCGAGGAGGCCCATCCTCGGAAGCGGTGAGAAAAATCGGCGATATCGCATCGTCGGCTGGCGGCGCCACGATCGATCCGAGCGCAAAGCCGACCGTCGTGAGCCAGAAGCTCCTCGCCCGAGAGGGCCGCCACGGGGAGCGCCATCTCTGTCAGTACAACCAAATCGGCAACGCCGTCCCGCTCCACGT